>NZ_JBALOQ010000013.1:147785-238498 GCF_036962705.1 Bacillus sp. JJ1562 | reverse complement strand
GTAAGAATAGTGTTTAATCATGGCCTCGCACTTCGTTCTAATCCCAAGTATAGGTAAGAATAGGGCTTAATCGTACCCTCACACATTGGTCTGTACCCAAGTGAAGGTAAAAATAGTGTTTAATCGTACCCTCACACATTGGTCTGATCCTAAGTGAAGGTAAGAATAGTGTTTAATCGTACCCTCACACATTGGTCAGAACCTAAGTGAAGGTAAGAATAGAGCTTAATCTTACTCTCCCACATCGTCCTGAGCCAAAGTGTTGTTAAGAATAAAGACTAATCATACCCTAGCACATCGTTCTGAACCCAAGTGAAGGTACAAATTCAAGAAGTATCCTACCTACGAAAATTTTCATATCACAAAATTATTGTCAGTCTAGATTTAAATACGCCTCTTATAATAAGATGATCTTCCTGAATGAATTAGATTGTATTTTTTTGAAAGTATTTTTCTAATTGTCTTTGTGCTTTTAATTACTTTACACCATTTAAATATAGTACTTACCGTAATCTTCAAGTCAGGAAAAAGATGCTCAAATTCCTTTATGCTTCTAATCACTGCTGTTTCCTTATCCTCCCAACTTCCACAATTGGGGCAGGTTAGTTTATTCTGATTCCCTTTCCCCATAAACCCACTCCAACACACCGCACACAAAATCCCTTTCTCCATCTCATCAAAACAATACTTCGGTAGTAATGAAAAAGGAGACTCCTCTATATGTAGCGACAGTAGCTTTTTTGCCAACGTATGATGATTCTCAACCAAATGGGAAGATTGTGAATTTAAATTGTTTATAAATCGTGATAGTTGGGATGGAAAAATAATCGGCAGGTTTGGTGTAGCTTGGTAGAGTTGAAATTTGGGATTTATGAAAACAAGGTGACCTTCGACTGTGAGGTTGGAACCAATCTTATGGATCAATTGTCTAAAAAGGGACTCGCTTCGCTTAAGCTGCAGAAGGGGATTCTTAATCTCTTTTCCAGAGGATAAACTTTGCCAGCGATCTCCATTGACTACAAAATCACCTTCATAGTTTTTTACTTCAAAAATGTGAATTTTAGGTTGGGAAATAAGGAGTGAATCGATTTGGTAATGAGTGTTGTTTGTTTCAAGCAGCAAGTCATTAATAATGAGGCAATCAAGTGAGAGACTTTCCAAATGCTGGTCAAACATTGTTTCTCCAATAAAACCTTTTTCAAGTGTATTGACTTGATTCTCGATTTTTTCGGAAACTATCTTCCGTGCACGGATGGACCATAGGGGCTGTAACTCAGCTGGGACAGTACGGGTTTTAATGATCAAACGCAACACATCCTTTCTAAGCTTCGTGATAATTGTAAATCTTCTATTCTATTTTTACAATCTATTACTTTCAAAACTCAAAACATTTTGTCCGATTTTTTCAATAAAAAGCGGTCTAATTTGAAAATAGGGCTCGTATACATAGTAGTACAAACTGCCTTAGGAGGGAAAAGAATGCGTAAAATAACTAAATCTGCACTAGCTGCCACAGTGGTTACTTCAACTGTTTTACTTTCAGGATGTGGTTTATTTGGTGGAAAAGAAGAGGCCAAACAAATGGATCCACCAAAAAACGAAGCGGTTGATACAGTAGCAAAAGGGGAAAACCCAGCTAATGAAGCAACTGATCAGGAGGAAGCTACTACTGAAACAGTAAAGCGTGACCTATATCTGATTGATGAGAATGGTCTAGTTGTCCCTTACACTGTTGATTTACCGAAGCAAGATGCGGCAGCAAGACAGGTTCTTGAGTATTTGGTTGCAGGTGGCCCATTAAATGAAATTTTACCAGATGGATTCAGAGCTGTTATTCCACAAGATACGGTTGTGGATGTGAACTTGAAGGATGGAACAATTACGGCTGACTTCTCGAAGGAATTTGCAAACTATAATCCAGAGGATGAAGCGAAAATTTTACAAGCCATTACTTTTACATTAACCCAGTTTGAAAATGTGAATAACGTTGTAATCAGCGTGAATGGATATCAATTAGATGAAATGCCTGTTGACGGTACTCCAATTCCAGCAGACCTAAGTAGAGCTGATGGGATTAATATTGATAACAGTGATGTTGTCGACATTACAAACAGCCGTCCTGTGACTCTCTATTTCTTCGTACAAAATGAAGCAGGTGAGTATTATGTGCCAGTGACGAAGCGGATTGAAAATACTGAAGATGATAGAGTATCGGCAGTTGTAAATGCGTTAATCGATGGACCGAATATGAGTTCGAATTTAATTAGCGACATTCATCAAGATGTGAAGCTTTTAAGTGCTAAAATGGAAGATGGGAAAGTCACACTTGACTTCAACGAAGCAATTTATGGAAGCTTTGACGAGAATATGATCTCCAAGCACGTTATCAACTCTCTAGTATTATCCTTAACTGAGCAGCCTGAAGTGAAAGGTGTTGCAATTACAGTTAATGGTAGTGAAGATGTTGTGACTGAGGATGGCAAATCATTAACTGAACCAGTAACTCGTCCGGCAAACCTGAATAAAGGTAGTTTTTAAATAATTGGATGTGGACAATGTTCACATCCTTTTTCTATTGAGGTACGATAGAAAAGCAAAATTTTGCTATACTATAAAGGACGGTTGGGCAGAAGAAGCCCACTTTTTTAATGAAAGACAGGGGGATCTATTTTTGAGGATTGATGGACGATTACATAATCAGCTTCGGCCAATTCGGCTTGAAATGAACTATATAAAACATCCGGAAGGTTCTGTATTAATAACATTCGGTGATACAAAGGTTATTTGTAATGCTAGCATCGATGACCGGGTGCCACCTTTTATGAGAGGGTCTGGTAAGGGATGGATCACAGCTGAATATTCAATGCTTCCAAGGGCTACTGATCAGAGAAATATACGAGAATCGAGTAAGGGGAAAATTTCAGGGAGAACGATGGAAATTCAACGTCTAATTGGACGTGCTCTTAGATCTGTTGTTAATCTCGAGCAGCTTGGTGAAAAAACGATTTGGATTGATTGTGATGTTATCCAAGCGGACGGAGGTACAAGAACCGCATCAATAACTGGCGCTTTCGTCGCGATGGTTCTTGCTATACATAAAATCTATCAGAATAAAAAAATGAATTCATTCCCAATCACAGACTTTTTAGCTGCCATTTCGGTAGGTATAGATCCTGAAAAAGGAGAAATCCTTGATTTAAATTACATAGAAGATTCAGCTGCAAATGTTGATATGAATGTTGTAATGACAGGTACTGGTGAATTTGTAGAGCTTCAAGGAACAGGTGAAGAATCTACTTTTTCGCGTAATCAACTACAAACACTATTAGAACTAGCTGAAAAAGGGATAAATGAGTTGATTCACGCACAGAAAGAAGCATTAGGTGATTTAGCAAACTTAATTGGAAAGAAGGACTCATAAGTGAAAGAAATCATGATTGCTACCAAAAATAGTGGGAAGGTAAAAGAATTTAGAGACTTATTTGCGAGTCAAGGTGTAGAGGTGAAGTCCTTACTTGATTATCCATATATTGAGGATATTGAAGAAACAGGTGTTACTTTTGCTGAAAATGCACAGTTAAAGGCAGAAGCAATTGTAAAAAAACTTCACATCCCTGTTATAGCAGATGATTCTGGCCTTGCAGTTGATTATCTTGATGGCAGACCAGGTGTTTTTTCGGCAAGATATGCGGGTGAGCATAAAAATGATCTTGATAACCTTAATAAAGTTTTAGATGAGCTTAAAGGGGTTCCGAATGAAAAAAGAACAGCCAGATTCCATTGTGCATTAGCATTGGCCATTCCAGGGGAAGAAACTGAAATCGTTGAAGGAACTTGTGAAGGAGTCATTACAGAGAAACCTGAAGGAGAAAATGGATTTGGTTATGACCCGATCTTTTTTGTAACCGGAAAAGGGAAAACAATGGCTGAGTTGGCAAAAGACGAAAAAAATCAAATCAGTCATCGAGGGAATGCACTAAGAAAGCTGGACGAGCTTCTACGAGATCGTGAGGAGTTTCAGAGATGAAGGTGCTAATTATAAGTGACAGCCATGGGCTAACAAAGGAAATACTTGACATAAAGGAACGTCATAAAAATGATGTGGAATTTATGCTCCACCTTGGGGATTCTGAGCTTTCTTCTCAATCTGAAGAAATGAGTGGATTTTCTGCTGTACGAGGAAATTGTGATTTTGACTCGAACTATCCAAATGATATGATTGTTCTTTTAAATGGGGTGAAGGTCTATCTTACCCATGGTCATTTGTATAATGTGAAGATGACATTAATGAATCTAAAATATCGTTCACAAGAAGTAGGTGCATCAATTGCATGTTTTGGACACTCGCATATTGCTGGTGCTGAAATGATTGATGATGTTTTGTTTATTAATCCTGGTAGTTTTCGTTTACCGAGAATGCGTAGGGAAAAAACGTATGTTATATTAGAAATTGTGGAAAAACAAGCAAATGTTGTTTTTTACGATAGTGACGGAAATGTAATTGAGGAGTTATCAACAAAGGTAAATTTATGATACAATAGCCAAAGGGAGAAAAAATTTCTCCCTTTAGAAAATTTTTCTTGAAAAAGTGTTGACATCTGATTCCTATCTGACTATAATAAAAAATGTCGCTAATGAGTTAACGACAAAAAATAAAATATGTCCCAGTAGCTCAGCAGGATAGAGCAACGGCCTTCAAGAATAGGAGCCTCTATAGGGAAACAATAACTTATAGAGTGGACGACACTATATCGGTGAAGCCTTAACAGTGTTAAGCTGATGGTAATACCGAGGAAACTTACGTCTTTAAGAAAGACTGAGGAGATTTGAATGATCAAGAAATTGATGGTAGAAACTCCAAGGGTTAATCAGATTATGATTATCGTGAGGTTCCGTAGAGACTACACGTGTCGCACCTGAAATGGTGAAGATATAGTCCAGACTACAAACAACAAGCGTTGGTGGCGAAAGTCATAGTGGTAAGCTAAGCCGTCGGTCGGGAGTTCGAATCTCTCCTGGGACGCTAGAAATCGGGTAGTAAAGCCCGTCAAATCAACCTCTTATATCGTTTAGTGAAACGGTCAGTATAACGGTCACGTAAGAAATTACACCGATTATTGGCTTCCATCACTTACGATATAGGAGGTTTTTTGTTGTGACCAAAAGAAAAGGTTTATTCGATATTGATATGGATGTAAAGGGATTAGTAGAAGGGTTAACTGCTACAAGTTCCACTGCACAAAAAGGAAACATCAAACCGTATAAGGTCTCGAATGACTCAATGTTGATTTCAAATGCTCTAGAAACCATCACAAGACAAATGAAAGTGAGTGGTAATAGAAGTCGAACCATAAATGATTATGCCCTTTATGTCGAACAATTTCAACGTGTTACAAAGGTGTGCTATGTTGGGGATATTTCAGTTGATACGATTTATAAGTGGTTGAATAGTATGAATGTTAGTAATCAAACTAAATTAACCCGCTTAAAATGCTTTAAAGCCTTCCTCTCTAGATGTTTTGATAACGGTTGGATTGAAATTAAGTTTTGGAAAACCATTAATATCAAAGTTGACCAAAAGGTTAAAGAAGGTGCTACAGAGCGTGATGTTAAAGTTTTACTATCTCTACTAGACTTGAGTAATTTCGTTCAACTTAGGGATGCTGTAGCCGTCCTAGTCATGTTTAAAACAGGTATTCGAATAAATACATTGACTCAACTCGAAGAAAGGCATATAGACTTCAATAACGATGTGCTGAATTTGGAAGGTAGCATTATGAAAAATCATCAGCAAATTAAATTACCTTTTGATGATTTGTTGAAAAGACTGCTAGAAATATTGATAAAACAAAATGAGGTTATTAGAAGGGGATATGGAAAGAAGAATAGTTTAATATTCATTACAAAATACGGAGATGTTATAGCAACTTCTCCAACACATAATAATATCCAGAAGCGACTGAATAAATACTCTAAGATGTATGGCTTAAAGAATATTAATCCCCATGCTTTAAGAAGGGGTTTTGCAAAATCGTTGCTAGATAAAGGGGCAAATGTTGCTATAATTTCTAAGGCATTGGGACACAGTGATATATCAGTCACTACCAAATATTTACATCTAGATGTCGATGAAGTAGCAAATAACCTCCGCTCTTATTTAGGAGGCAATGAGAATGAATAAGCAAATCAAGCACGTTGCCTATTACACAAAGAACGTGGTTCAAGAAGGTGTGAAGGCAAGACCGACTTATCGAGGGTCTAGAATTCCCTATTGTCAAAATTGTCTACTATTGTATTAACGAATGTTGAATGAAATGATTATTACATCTAAGTAATTTATTTTTATACATGTTACTTACGAGAAGTCATGATACCTTTTGTCCAGTAATGAAGATGGGAAGAAAGAGTAAATAATAATTAAGGAGTGACAACAACGGTCACTCCTTTTTAATGTACTAAATAATTTTCTGTATTGATGTATCACTAATTTACTAATATAGTAATCCAGCAAAAAATAATAATCACAAAATTAAAGCCTCATAAACATGTATAAGAAGATAAGGATGTGGAATATTAAGCCTATCAACTTTAAGGAGGTCAATCAAAATGGTTTTAATGTATGCAAAGGTAAGAATTAAAGGGTCAAAACCTCTGCTTATTCACTTATTTACACCAGAGACTCTATCACTGGAGCGAAGGGAACGCTCTGGTGTTGCCGGGAATGACCCAGAAGAATGGAAGCGTACTTACACAGCTAATGAGAATGGTCAATTGTATGTTGACCCTTCATATATTTTTGGTTGTATGAGGGAGGCTTCTAAGTATACTAAAAGTGGTCGTGGGTCTATCCAACCCAAACTTTCTGCGACTCTTCAAGTGTTATCAAGTCGTATTTACTTTAATAGATTCATGCCAGAGGAAATCACACAAGATGAAAATGAACCAGTGTACTTAGATGTACGTTCGGTTAGGAATCCAACTACAAAAGGTCGTAATATTCGTTACCGTGTTGCAATATCTTCTGGTTGGGAAACAGAATTTGAAATTATTTGGGATAATACAGTACTAGCTTCCCAACAAATTCAAGCAGTCCTGTATGATGCGGGGATGTTAGTAGGATTAGCGGATGGGCGTTCTATTGGTTATGGCCGATTTGAAGTAAATACTATTGAAACAATGCTATATGAAGATTTTAAAAATAATAAGAATACTCAAAAGGAGAAACTAGAGAATGCCCAAAAAACGTCAACCCAAAGAAGTATGGATTCTGACTAGAAAGAGAATTTGGTTAAGAGATAGAAAGTGTTGTGTTCGATGTAATATACCAATTGGGTTAGATAAATGCCACATTGACCACATAAAAAGTGGAAGGCTTGGCTCTAATGAAGATAGTAATTTAAGAACATTATGCCGTCTATGTCATGTATTAAGAGCAGATTTGAGACATAGGGGAATGATTGCAAAAGCTTTAGCAGATGGAATTATCCCGTCAAATTGGAGACAGATGGTTTGGGATGATAATGATTGAAAACGAAACATAAAGATAATATTCTTTATGTCTAGCAGGTTTTGTCCTGCCTGCTACTGATGAGTTTAGGGACTATGAGGTTAGGTGTGGAAAGGCGTGGTTAGAAACGGTAAGGTGAGGCTGGGAACGGTTCGGTGAGGTATGGTAAGGCAAAAAAATTACAACAGGGGTGTCTAGCTAAAGGATATTCCTTTTTTGTGAAAAATCGGACCATTTTGAATAGGTGTACTTTTGGTAATTCTATTGCATTCCATAGTTTGAAAGTATTATAATATATCTACGAAATTAGATAATCGAATTAAACATCAATCAACTAAACTATGTAAGGAGTGGAATTTACATGTACCCGCCTCATTAGGAGGCACACTATATATTCTGTATACCCATGAAGAAAATCATAGGGTTAGGCTAAATTTTTTGTCTTTATTTACGGGATAGGTGTGCTTTCTAGAGGTAGGTTCGTGTAGATTTCCTCCTTTTTTGTTGTCTTAAAAAAGGAACATAGTACAAAATATAAAAAAATAGCACCTTAAATAATTAAAACAATTAGTAAAAAATATGACGAATCTAAAGCAAAAAATCAGTGCAAGATTTGTCCATAAATACTTAGAAAAATATCTCGTATATAAAGACAAATCTTGCACAGAAATTTAGGATTAAAATCATCAGCAAAAATAAGGAGAAGGTAGGTAAAAAAGGTGGCGAAAAAATGGAAAATCCAAAATGCTATTAAGAAGTATAAACCATATCTTTTAAAATCATTGAGGAAAAATAAAGGGAATATTAACACCCATGTATTTGACTCTCTAATCAAAGAAATGAAACGGGATTATGAAATAGTTGAACCAAAAGGTGAAGGTAGAGACCGAATCATTTTCACTGATAAGAAGAGAAAAGAAAAAGCTAAAAAGGAAGACAAACGACAATTCAATAAAGGAGTTGCACCGCCTCATTCAAAGCACTTAGCACTCATGGTTATGAGTAAGATGGAAAGCATCGACAACAAGGCAAGAACTCGAAATGGATGGGCGACCTATTTTGGAGTTATATCACCTGCTGAACAAGATATTATGAAGGGTATATACAGTGAAGAAGCACTCAAGCCATACAAAGAATATATGATAAGATTAGGAATTATTGAAGATGGCGAAGAGAAGACTTTTCAAGACCTATCAAACACATTAAAAAATGTTGTTAGAGGACATTTACAAACTGTATTTGAACAAGCGAAAGAGTTGAATCTGATTAGGATAACCTCCGCATGGAAAGGTAAAGTAAAAAATTCCAAAGAGCCAATTGATATAGGCAATGCTATTGCAAATGAAATCAATAATACTAAAGCTGAGTTACTCAAAAAGCACGGAACTAATATATGGGAAGCACTAATGTTAAAGAACTCACCAAAGACAAAAGCTTTTAATGCTGAGTGGCTTGAATATATCGAGAATGTTGAAGATGCAGAAGGCGATGCAATGCGATTACAATATATTTATGAAATGTTTCGAATAGAAATCTTAAATGAGAACGCATTTGGTGAGTTTATTAAGGCACATTATCCTTCCGAGGTTGAATCATTCGATTTGCTTGAAAATGAACAGCTATATCAAACCAAGTTGTGTGATTATGTTGTAGAAAATGCTCAAAAGAATCATGGAAAGAGATTGGAGTTTGAGTCAAAGAAACATAATATTGATGAAAATACAAAAGAAGTATTAGCAATGTTTAATATGATTGAGGATGATTTTCTTATTCAAAACCAAGATATGGAAACGGAAAGAGGACTAATGCCATATGAAGCCTTGCTTAAGAGTGATAAATATGTTGAGTGTCTTAGAAAACTTCATGTCCTGTTGCACGGTATGAATGTAATTGATTCAGAAACAGTCAAAAAAGTACAACAAATGAATGACGAACAAATGAAGAAAGAACTTGCACAGTTAGGACTATCAAACCATGTTGAGGCAAAGAGTGAAAAAAGTGATAAGAATGAGATTCATAATATTGATGAATCCAGTCACAATTCATTGATGCAACAAGAAGAACCATCAGAGAGGGAACAAAGTAAACAACGTCAAATTAATGAACCTACTAGGGAGATTGGAATAGAAAACATTGAAGAAAAAAGAGTTACCCCTGTAGCCGAGTCAAATATTGAACTTCCCAATAATTACTGTGAGATATTGGATGAAGAATATCAAGCAGCAATGGAGGACATAAGAAACGAGACTCGTGAGTATGAGGAAAAGTATGGCGATAAAGCTATGGAACATATGATGCTTGATGCAACTTTGGGACAGTGGAATAGACGGGTTACAGTAAAAGAGATTATTGGTGAATATGAACGTAAAAAGCAAAGAGAACACAAGGAGTGGGAAAAACAGTTTGAGGGAGGAAAGCCTACTAAATGCAGACAAATCACGAACAATCCTCTCGAAATATTTCAAAAGATTAGACACGGTCGAAATGATAAGGAGGACTCTTGATTGAGGCTCTCCTTTTTTTGTGCCGTGGAGGGGTTGATTCAGCATGAAATCCAAATTCAGTACAATATAAAACTCGTCGTTTATTTTTTTTGATAAATATTGGGGGAAACTGGTATAAAAGTATGTTGCATTAAAAATTAAAGAGGATATCATACCTACTTTGTCGAAATCTATACTATTCTATTACATATTGGGGGAGATAATTTGTTAAAACTTAGAACGGAGTCATTAGATTGGGCGTTGAAACATATAGAAAATTATGGTGATACCGATATTTTTCCAGTTCCTTTTGAATATGAAGCAATTAGGCATTTATGGGATACTAGGACAAGAGAATTACCTAACGGTACAACTCTTAAAGAGTACTTAAGAAATAAAGATATTCTGCAGTGGAACGTAAGGGACTATAGAAGGAGTCTTACACCGAAACATCAATATGGTTTTCGGTTATCAACCCAGTTAGACCCATTTGATACATTGGTGTATCTAGCTTTAGTTTACGAGATTGGTCATGATATTGAATCAAAGAGAATTCCAGTTGATAGGAACATAAGTTTTTCTTATAGATTTAACCCAAATGATGAAGGAAGAATGTTTGATTCCGAAATTCATTATGGAAGTTTCTTGAGTTATTGCGAAGAGAAAGTTGATGAATTCATAGGTGATGATAATATTAAATATGTTGTAGTAGCAGATATAGCAGATTTTTTTCCTAGGTTATACTTACATCCGTTGGAGAATGCTTTAAGTTCTTGTACTACTAAAACTAATCACGCCATTGCAATTAAACGTTTATTAAACAATTGGAATTATAGCATTTCTTACGGAATACCTGTTGGGCAGGACGCATCAAGATTATTAGCCGAACTCACACTTAATGATATAGATGAAGGATTGCTTAGTGAGGGTGTTGATTTTTGTAGATATGTTGATGATTTTAGGATATTTTGCTCTAGTGAAAAAGAGGCTTATCAACAGTTAGCACTATTAGCGGAAATGCTGTTTGAAAATCATGGTTTAACTTTACAACAGCACAAGACTAGAATAGTGCCTGTAGATGAATTCAGAAGTGAATACTTAAAATCTAGAGAGTCAGTAGAAATTGACAGATTATCTGATAAGTTTTTGGAAATACTCCAAGTGATGGGGATTGAGAACCCATACGGAGATATTAACTACGATATACTACCAGATAATATGCAAGAAGAAATCGATAGTTTAAACCTTTTGGCGATTCTTCAAGAACAAATTGAATCAGAAAGTGCCGATTCAAAAATAGTAGGGTTTGTTTTGAGAAGGATGGCTCAATTGCAAAATACAGATGCGTTAGATTTAGTATTAGAGAATATTGATAAATTATATACTTCTTTTAAGCATATCTTTGTTTATCTAAATGAATTAGACTTAAATGAGTCGCAAAAAGAGTCAGTAAGTGAAAAACTAATTAGCATACTTGATGATTCAATTGTTGGTCATTTAGAGTATCATAGAATGTGGTTATTTCACACTTTTAGCAATGGGCAAGGATGGAATATCGATAAACTGGCAACATTCTACAATGAATATTTTGATGATACTTCAAGAAGGAAAATAATACTGGCACTTGGTCAAGCAAATCAACAATCGTGGTTTAAGACTAGGAAGAGAAGTATAATGCAATTACCTAATTGGCAAAGGAGAGCATTTTTAGCTGCTGCTAAGTGTCTTCCTGGAGATGAAGCAAGTCATTGGTATCGCTCAATTTTACCTAGATTGGATGTTTTAGAGGTAGCTGTTGTAAAGTGGGCAATGAGTAGGTAAAAAATGATTAACAATAGAATGATAAGAATAGGTATTAATAAATGTGAAAATGAATGAGGAAATGAGCCGCCGATTTATATTTTTGGTGGCTTTTTACTTTTGAGGTAGCTAATAAGTCGGGAGAGCGATACAAAACTAAACATTCCTAACAATGAATCTGAGGAGTGGTTCTAAATGGTGTAAGAGGGAATATTGGAGCGTGAGGTGTGAATTTGAGATAGATGACAAAATCTAATAAAACTGTGATTTTATTGTTGTTATATACGAATTGGATATAGAACAGATTAGACGACTGGTTTCATCACCCTGTCCTCTTTTATAATATTTATGTAAAAAGGTATGGTATAATATTCCTATATTACTATAAATGTACAGGCTAAGTTTGTAATCCTCAGTCAAGGTTATCCATTTAGGATAATCAATCAATTCAAATTTTGTTTAAAAAAACTGTAAATTGGATGGGGGAGCATATTTTGACCAGTTATATTATCCCGTATTTAGACTCAAAGAAACATTATATGGAGGAAGACCGGTTATTCTCGAAGTACACTTATGGAGATGATGGGGATAGAGGAATAATTTTAAAAACTAAAGTTTCAAAGGGGGACGTCCTTTTTTTTTATAAAACTATAGAAAATAACCCTTGTATAACTGCATTTTACGAAGTGGAAAAGGTTTTGGATATTCAAAAAGCAAAAATGGATAATACAATCATGATGAATTACCAAAATCCTCACTTATTTAGAAATAAAGTCCAAGAGAATGAAGTAATTATTTTTGGACATCCAGAAAAGTCAATGATATTAGAACACCCTTTGGTAGTTAACAGGGCATTACTAGAGGAATTATCGATTAATTATAATCCATCTCCGAATCATATAGAACTGCAAACTCTTACGTTAAAGCTAAGGTGGAAGCGATTAAATAATACACAAGTAAAACTATTACTTGAGAAAATAAATCCACTGCATAATCAAAGTTTTCTAAAACCTCAGAAAGATTTAGAATCACCGATTGTTTTGGATAAAACCGAAAAAGAATCGATTGTTAAGGCACGTATAGGACAGTCAATTTTTAAAAAGCCTCTTTTAGCTGTTGAAAAGAAATGTAGACTGTGTGTTGTCTCAGATGAACGATTGTTAGTCGCAAGCCATATTAAGCCATGGAGTCAATCTAATCATATAGAGCGGCTAGATGTTAATAATGGGTTGCTACTATGCCCAAACCATGATGCTTTATTTGATAAAGGATATATTAGTTTTGAGGAAGATGGAACAATTTTGATTTCAGAAAGTTTGGATGAAAATACTAAGGCTTTTCTAAATATTAATGAAACTATGAAAATTGGTTTGAATGACAGACAACAGGCATATATAAAATGGCATCGAGAAAATATATTTAAAATTGACATAAGTAATATGAGATAGGAGTTTAGCTATGGCAATTAAATATTTATCAACAACAGCACTTTCTAAAGAAATTCAAATACCTGCTAAGGAAGTATTCAAACTACTAGCTAATTACGGGTTAGTGAAGAGAGAAGAAGATAACTGGATTTTAACAAATGAGGGAAAAGAAAAGGGAGGAATAGTTAAATCCCATCCAAAGTATGGGAGTTACATTGCATGGTGTGAAGATTTAAAAAATGATAAAATCTTTGAATCGTTAGAGAAAGATAAAAACTTACTAACCTCTACTGCTTTAGGGAATCATTTTGGAATATCAAAGTTTAGAATCAATCCTATTCTATCTGAGTTAGGGTTAGTCCAAAAAGGTGTAAAAGGATGGAATGTCACTCCACTTGGGAAGTTAATGGGAGGAAAACAATTTGAGTATGAGAAGACGGGAGTTCCTTATGTTTGCTGGAATCCAATTATTCTAACTAAAAAGAGTATAATAAGTTCATTGAAGGAGATACAAGGAGAATCCTCTTCAGAAGAGAAAGCTGAAACCCACACTAATGTAGGATTTCGAGAAAAGTTTGAAGCTAAGCATAGAAGTGCCGATGGTCATTATGTACGTTCTAGAGCAGAGATGCTTATAGATAATTGGTTGTATATGTCTGAAATAGTTCATGCTTACGAGAGAAAACTCCCGATTGAAGAAGATGTATATTGTGATTTTTATTTGCCAGTGGGAAAAGTATACATAGAGTTTTGGGGATTAGAAAATGATGAAAGGTATAAGGAAAGAAAAAAAGAAAAAATAAGAATCTATGAGAAATATGGATTTAATTTAATAGAGTTAAATGATGCTGACATCCAAAATCTAGATGATATATTACCTAAGAGGTTGCTGAAGTTTGGTATACAAGCATATTAAATAAACGTTGGAAGAAGAGGCGATTATTAATTCTAAAATTTTGAATGTATTAGAAGGGATTTGGGAAATTTAATGAAAATTTACCATTTTCTAGTTTGAAGTTTCAAATAGATGTTATGATATAGCCATATCAATTTCTGAATTTTAATAGGGTGAGGGTGGATAAATGGAAAGTGTTATCATTGAAAAAAGTGACTTACTTCATGAAGTGATTTTTGAAATATCCGAAAATGCTCAAGATATAAAGTTTCCTATTCAAAGAGTTGTGGATTATCTTATCGATAAAGGCTATGCGGTTAATAATTCTGAAACCACAATTACTGCATATATACTATACAAGGAAAATAAGAAAGTAGTTGTGACTAGTAACTTTATCTGTTTTGAATCATTGGGACAAAACGATAGAGAAAGGTATAAGCAAAATTTTTACACATACATAATTTCCCGTTCAAAAATATACTATCAATCTGCAGTACAAAATACAAAAGCAGCTAAAATTAATTTAATTCAAAACCAACGAAGAACATGTGTAAGTAATATGTACTATGCGCTACATAATAGTTTTGCATCAATGGTAGAATATTATAAGTCAGAAATGCTATTAAATAAACAACTACTTGAAGAAGAAAATAGTAGTGATGATGAAACGAAATTAGAACATTTTGTCCCTAGAGCGCTAGAAGTTTTTGTCGAAAATATAGATGATATACTAGTTTCAGATAAAGAAGAATTTATTACAAATTCAAGCATGAATGCAGGACGTTTTAAAAGTTATGAGAATCCTTTTGCTTGGATTTTTCCACTGTTTAGTGAGTGTATCGTAGATAATAAGTTCATTGAGATAATAAATAGTATGAGTGATGCTTTACAAAAAGTAAATTTAGAAAACTTTGGTGTTGATAGTACATTTCGGAGGTCAGGTTTTGAAATTCAACTAAAAGAAAACCTAACAAAAATTAGGGAGATTTCGCAAACAGAGGGTATTGAGGTAAATAAAATTCAATATTTAAATATGGCTGCTTTTCTAGCATATGCATATATGCTAAGGCAATCAGCTGATTATGACTCATTATTTGAAATCAAAATACCTCATCGTGATATTATTAATTGGACTATAATAACAGCGAATTTTTTAGATTTTGTTACAAGTTTTGTTAGAGAGCATAATGCACAAAGCAATGACAGAATACAAAAGCTTGATGCTGAAAGTTCAATTGAAATACTTCGTACTGTTGAAACAGACTCCAAAAGTTCAATTATGACAATGACGGGTATAATAATAGATAAAGAATTTAACTTAGTGCAAGTGGTAAGAAAACTATATTCCCAAAAAGGGTATAAAATGATAAATCAAAGAGGAAGGGTAGTAGAGTTCAACGAAAATACAGAACATGTTAGTATCTGCAGAAATTTGTTTGGAACTCCTTTAGAATGCTTTATCTCGTTTTCAACTCAAGGATTATTTAGAATAGATATAGTATTAAAACAAGATATTAGAGATTCAGAATTTTCTAAAGGCGTTAATCAATTTTACCTAGAGCAATTAATACAAAAAGATGTTATTGAAAAAGATTTATTATCTGTCGTTTCTAAAAACGCAACAATTGTTAGGGGTATTCCTACAACTCTACAATACACATCTTTAAACTATTTGGACTTAGTGATGGGGATTCATGAAAGAATGAGAAGAAATTTACAAATGAATATAAGTGGATATTTAAGGCAACTTTCAATAAAATTTTCTACAGAGGACTTTGTTTTAAGTTGTTCGTTATCATTGAATAATAACGAGAGAGATATCATTTATAAAGTTAGGAATATGTTCGAATACAATCTAAAAAGGGATATTAAACTCGAAATGGCAGAAGGGAAAATCAAAAAGGTTCTTTTTATCTATCTTTATCCTTATAACCTTACAAATGCTGCTGAAGTAGAGACGAACGTTATAACCTATGTGAACGACAAATTCCCCGAATTAGATTTCAAACTTGAGTTAATACAGATTTCTGAATTAGAAGTAAGGCAATTAATTGAAAAAGATTATAGTTCTATCGAGTTAACTATAAGTAATTTAAAAGAAAAAGTCTTATCATTACAAAATAGTGAGCATACCAAAACAATTAAAATAGATGATTCGATTATAGATTTTGAAGAGAATGAAGAGGAAATAGAAGATATTGAAGAAGTTGATTTGAAAATAAATAATAAGCCAATTGATAAAGAATCAATTGAGGTATTATAATCATTAATTTTTTAAATATTGATTGTTTAGACATCCAGAAAGTTGGATGTCTTTTTTGGATTTGCACATTCCAATTTACAGTGGTGCTTATTACGATTGAATCTAAAAACATTGGTTTGTTGTGGGTTGGATGTTATAAAAGACCACGCTCATGCACAAGCTGGCATTCAGTAAAATTCCGACACGATTCAAATAATTGCTGTGTATTAGTATAGTAAATTAATTAGACAGATAGTAATCAACTAATGCTGCTCGAGACGAATCATTGAGGAGGATTATGTAGCTAATTTCGTAAATCATTTACATCTTTTTTTCAACGTTTACGATTAACCTCGATGGTGTAAATACTTGAAAGTTATTGCACTATTTTGGCAACCTTGCTACAATAAGCGTCAAGAGGTGCAATAACATAGTGCAATAAATAACTACTAAACTGTGAGGAGATAACAATGAAATATGGATATGCAAGGGTCTCTACAATAGCACAGGACTTAGAGGTTCAAATCCAAGCGTTACAAGCGGAAGGATGTGAGGTTATATTTAAGGAGAAATTCACAGGTACTAAAACAGATAGACCTGAGTTCAACAAGGTGCTTGAGGCATTACAAGAAGGGGACACATTAGTCGTAACAAAACTTGATAGATTTGCTAGGTCTGCAGTAGAAGGTATTCAAACAGTAAAGGCTCTATTCGAAAGAGGTGTAAAAGTTCACATCCTTAATATAGGACTTGTAGAAAACACCCCAACAGGCAGACTGATTTTCAATATACTAAGTTCTTTTGCAGAGTTTGAACGTGATATGATTGTAGAACGAACACAAGAAGGGAAAGCACTTGCAAAGCAGCGAGATGATTTTAGAGAAGGCAGACCTAGAAAACACACAAAGGCTCAAGTATTGCATGCTCTAGAACTTCTCAAGAACCATACATACAAAGAAGTTGAAGAAATGACGGGAATAAAGAAACGAACACTGATTAACAGAAAGAATGAATTAAAAGCGAGGCAATTGCAAGAGACTCTCTAATGGGGTCTCTTTCTTTATTTTGAGGATACGGGGGGATAAATTCCACATTTTCACGGGGTTCATGGTTGGAAGAGGGGGTAGGCTACTGCATTCACATGGCATAGGATTCTACAATATCTATTAGAAAATTGACAATAAAATGATAATATTTTCATCACTAGAATATTTAATGTGCTATCATATTATGGATATGAGTATAACTTGAAAGCAAGGTGTGTCTCGTGCAATTAAATGAAAATATTAGAAAGCTAACAATTGAAATTATTGGTAATTTAGTATATATGAAAAATCAAATGTTTGAACAGATATTAAAACCTGCAGGCATTAAAAAAGAACAATTTGTAAGGTTGAAAGGTTTTAAAAATGCAGATGGCAAGCTTTGTACGAAAAGAGAAATTGGTGTGATGTTACTAGAAGATTTCGATAATCTAGTTGAAGAGAAGAAATTTGTTAAATCGGTTATTAAAATTGCTTCTAAATGGAATAAATTTCATTTGGCGGAAAATGAATACGCCGCAAGAGCAACTGTTCAAAAGGCTAGGGAGGTCCTCAATACAATAGAAATAATGGAAGCTACTGAAGTACAATTACTCGAAGAAGAAAAAAAGCGGGAGAAGTTAAGGATTGAAGGATTAAAAAGAAAAGCTAGGGAAGAACAGAAATTAGAGATTCAAAAGCAGTCAAAACTATTATTAATGATGTTTGATGAAATGGCAAAGATGAATAATAATCCGCAAAAAAAAGGATATATGTTAGAGCAATTAATAAATATGTTATTTCAGTTATATGATATTGCATTATTAGAAAGTTTCAGAAGAAATAATGGTGGCGAACAGATTGACGGAGCATTTAAACTTGATGGTTGGCATTATATTGTTGAAATGAAATGGACAAATCAACTGACAGATATGAGTCAATTAGATTCGTTATATGGCAAGGTTGCACGTTCTGGAAAACAGACGATGGGGTTATTTATTTCAATAAATGGTTGGTCAACAAACGTAGTTCCATTAATGAAACAAAGTCCAGATAAATCTATATTCTTAATGGATGGCTATGATTTAAGAGTGGTTTTATCTGGTGAAATAGACTTAATTGAGTTATTACAAAAGAAAATTGCAAAGTTCAACTTACTGTCTGAGCCTTATATTGGTGCTAATGTCCTTATATAATTTATTGTGCTTTTATATTGTAAACTACTGATTGAAAATAGGAGCTAAAAAAAGTCAAATATGTCCAATGCTACATTCTATTGCAAGGTTAAGGAATATGTAGCTAGTTAAGTAAGGGACTCCATTGAGTCTCTTTCTTTGTGTTGCCAAGATGGGGGAGGGTTGGTTCTTCCACACATCCCAAGAATTCTAAAGTTACCGAGTCTAAGCCACTGCTTTACACCGCCTATTAAAAAGCATCTATAATTGGGTTAATCCAAGACTGTCTTTATAAACAAAAGCATTTTCCCGTTTTAAATGATTAAAAAAATTAAGTGGAGTTATATTACATTATTTAAGATTTGGGGAGGTTTGATTAATAATCATTTATAATTTTTCTGTCAAAGGGTAATATGGAATCAAGTTAAAAAATGAGGTGATATTATGGATTCATACCAAGGTTTATTAAAAATTTTAGAAGAACATAACAAGAGAATGCAAAAATTAGCACAAGCCGTAAGTCCTCTGAAAGCACTTCAGAAATCAGTAACGATAAATTTACCTAAAATTGAGATACCTAAATTTGAGATTCCACATATTAAGTTTCCAAAAATTGAATTGCCTAAAATAAAAATTGATTATGAAAAGATTGAGAAATTAATTGAACATAATTCATCAAATGGTTGGACTTTAACAGGTGAAATGGAGGTTAATTTTTATTTAAATGAAGATTTATTGCAAATGGAAAGAAAACAAATTGATGATGTATTTGTTCATTATTATGAAGTAGATTCAAAAAAGAATTATTTAACAGCAAAATCATGTATTTTAGACGAAATTGATGAAAGGTGGATTAATGTTTTAAACGATTGTTTTGAACTGTATGAAGCTGAAAAATATATGGTTATAATTCCTTTGCTAATTACAATCATAGAAGGTGAAATATCTAATATAACGGAAAGTAATTTATTTGGAAAAAAATTATTGAATGAATGGGAAGCAAGGATATTAAGCGAACAAGAAAAAATGCTGATAATTGTTTCTCATTCACTATTCAAGTATCTATCTAGCACGATGTTTGCATATAAACAGTTTTCAGTTGAAAGAGGTTCGGAGATAAATAGAAATTGGGTTTTGCATGGTAGGGATAATCCTAACCTATGGACTAAAGTTGATTCATTAAAGTTAATTAATACTCTTGCTACATTTCAGTTTATTAAAAGTTAAAAATAGTCCCATCCTTTTTTAGTAAAGGGATATGAAGTAAAGGGACTTACAAATGAATTAAAAACACGGAGTGTAAAGTTGCAAATCAGCGGTGAATGAATAATAATTTTTGTGTGTTTTTTCCTCAACTTCAGGAAGATATGAGCGGTGTAACCCCATAGTTGGATTTTTTCAAAAGCATCGCCAGGATTGATTTCTACTATATAAATGCTTGTATTATAAAGCATGAGCAAATATAATAAAAAGTAAGTCAAACGGTCTAAGTTCGAAAAAAGACCGCTGTACTGAAACGAAAGAAACTAAGCTATATAAGAGACCAATGGCGAAAGTCATAGTGGTAAACTAAGCCGTCGGTCGGGAGTTCGAATCTCTCCTGGGACGCCATATTACATAATAAATGAATAGAATTTAATAACCTCTTATTTCGAAATGTTATATAATCCAATTCTGGATTGTAAATTTCGAAATAAGAGGTTTTTTGCATAGCTTTTTAAAATAAAATTAGATAAAATGATGATTAGGGGGAATGAGTGTTCGATTCTAGGTTTTGGATGATAATAAAATTTTATTCGCTATCAGGGTGAAAAAATGGAACACCATACAAAACAAAAAGGGGATTTAGGAGTTTTAAACGCTCAAGTTGATTTGTACGAAAAGGGATATATGATTTTATCACCTCACACAGAACATGCAGCTTTTGATTTGGTGATTTATAAAAATCAAGATTTCAAAAGAGTACAGGTAAAGTACAGGGAATCGAATCCGAATGGTGTACTAGAAGTGAGGTTTCGGTCGTCTTACTGTAATAGTAAGGGTGTTGTAACTAAAGAAACGAATAAACAAGAAATAGACATTTACTGTATATATTGCCCTAACACAGATGAATGTTATTATTTTGATCCCAAACTTTGTAATAAATCATTGACTTTGAGAGTAGAAGCTCCAAAGAATAAACAGGTGCAGAATGTTCATTTTGTAAATGAGTATCGTGACCTTCCATAAAATAGACGCATATCGATCATATACATTTTACATAATCAATCACAAACACTTCTTTTCATATAAAATGAATCGAAGTGTTTTTTTATTTTTCCTCTCAAGTTTCCCAGATCCTCCACGAAATAAATATGTCTTAAACATCATCACTACTCAATTTTTGTTCACAAATTTTTCAAGAAATTCTTTTAATTCAGAAACCGCGATGCAACAAAGTTGTAAGCGTATACAGATTTTGTTGCAAATCAAAATAATCTAACAATTCTCTAAAATGGTGTTGACTCTGATAAAAAATGAGAGTAATATAGGCTCTAATATAAAATATTTTCACAAATGAGTGAAAACTTAATCTTTGTATTAACAGCAAAGACAGTCCTTATATAAGTACTCCATCATTAAAAAGAAGATGAGAGTTTACAGATTTGGATTATTTTTTATACCTTTGGTTTCAATAGTGTAAAGCGTTTAAGTTTTTAGGTATTAAAGCAATCACGATCGCATAAAACTTAAAAAGATGTAGATTGAAAATTTTAAATATTCATAAACGTTGAAGAGGATAAGTAATCTTACGTTTCGATATCAACAGAGAGCCGGTAATGGTGGAAGCCGGTGTTATCCCGTTAGATGAACTCACCTCTGAGTGTTAGCTTGAACCTTTTTAGTAGGGCTAACCGGGTGTTTGGTAAAGCTCACCCGTTACCAAAATGAACAACAAAAGTTGTTCCTGAGGTGGTCTTGTAGATCGCGAACAAGGGTGGTACCGTGGAAAGTAATAAATGCCTTTTCACCCCTTCGACCAAGAAATTGGTCTAGTGGGTGAACTGGCATTTTATTTTTTTATTAAACATTTATTTACATTAAGGAAGGGATGTAAGGAAAAATGGGTGTAAATGCAAAAGTGGATGAACAAACCAAAGCTTCTACCAAAATGAACGGTTCCCAAATGCTAATTGAAGCATTAAAAAGGGAAAACGTAGAAGTCATTTTTGGATATCCTGGCGGTGCTGTACTTAATATTTATGATAGTTTATATGACTCAGGTATTTTTCACGTCTTAACGAGACATGAACAAGGTGGAATACATGCGGCTGAAGGGTATGCGAGAATTTCTGGAAAACCAGGTGTAGTCATTGCAACTTCTGGACCAGGTGCAACAAATATTGTCACTGGATTAACAGATGCGATGATTGATTCACTTCCACTTGTTGTATTTACAGGTCAGGTTGCTTCAACAGTAATTGGTTCCGATGCTTTCCAAGAAGCAGATATACTCGGAATTACAATGCCAATTACAAAACATAGTTATCAGGTTCGGGATGTAAAAGACCTACCAAAAATTATTAAAGAAGCATTTTATATCGCAACTACTGGAAGACCAGGACCTGTATTGATTGATATTCCAAAAGATATGACAGTACATGAAGCGGAATTTGATTACGATCAAGAAATTCATTTGCCAGGTTATCAGCCAACAATACAACCGAACCATCTGCAAATTCGTAAGCTAGTTGAAGCAGTTAGCCAAGCGAAAAAGCCAGTTATTCTTGCAGGTGCTGGGGTAATACATGCAAAAGCAGCTGAAGAGCTAAGAGAATATGTGCAACAACAAAACATCCCTTTAACACATACACTTTTGGGCTTAGGTGGATTCCCTGCAGATCACCCATTATATCTCGGGATGGCGGGAATGCATGGAACGTATACAGCAAATATGGCTTTGCATGAATGTGACCTATTAATTAGTATCGGAGCTAGATTCGATGACAGGGTAACGGGAAATTTACAACATTTTGCTCCTAATGCAACAGTGGCACATATCGATATTGATCCTGCGGAAATTGGGAAAAACATTCCAACAAAAATTCCTGTTGTAGGGGATGCGAAAGAAGTCCTAAAAAGCTTAGTTCACCAAAATGGTAAGCCTGGGGATTCACAGGAATGGAGAGAAAAACTAGCTGGATGGAAAGCTGAATATCCACTCGTTTACAAACCATCAGACGATGAGCTAAAACCACAAAAATTAATTGAACTTATCTATAAATATACAAATGGTGAAGCGATTGTAACAACAGACGTTGGTCAGCACCAAATGTGGGCTGCTCAATACTATCATTTTTCAAAGCCAAATCGTTGGGTAACCTCAGGTGGATTAGGAACAATGGGCTTTGGCTTACCTTCAAGTATTGGAGCACAGCTAGCTGAGAAATCTTCGACGGTTGTGGCCATTCTAGGAGATGGTGGATTCCAGATGACTTCACAAGAGCTTTCAGTCATTCAGGAACTAAATCTTCCTATTAAAATTATCATTCTCAACAACAAAGCATTAGGAATGGTAAGACAATGGCAACAGATTTTCTATAAAGAAAGATACTCACATTCCTTACTTCATAACCAGCCAGACTTTATGAAACTAGCTGACGCATACGGAATTAAGGGATTAAAAGCTAAAAATGATCAAGAAGCAGAGCAAGTGTTGAAAGAAGCACTTGAGTATGAGGGACCTGTTCTAATGGACTTTAGTGTGACACCTTTCGAAAATGTATACCCAATGGTTGCACCTGGAAAGGGTCATCATGAAATGGTAGGTGTTAAGCTGTGAAAAGAATCATTACATTACTAGTAAATAACCGTGCTGGTGTACTAAATAGAATCACCGGCCTGTTAACAAAACGTCACTACAATATTGAAAGTATCACAGTAGGACATTCTGAAACTGAGGGGCTCTCACGGATGACATTTGTGCTCCATCTTGATGAGGAAAGTGTAGTTGAACAAATTACCAAACAGTTAAACAAGCAAATCGATGTTATTAAGGTCATGGATATTACAAACCAAGCCATTGTGGCAAGAGAGTTAGCACTTATTAAAGTAGCATCCAGTCCTTCAAATAGAAATGAGATTTATAGCTTAATAGATCCTTTCCGTGCTTCCATCATTGATGTAAGTAAGGATAGCCTAGTTATTCAAGTAACAGGCGAATCGGAAAAAATAGAAGCTTTAATTGACCTCTTAAAGCCATACGGCATCAAAGAAGTTGCCCGTACAGGGACAACTGCTTTTACAAGAGGTAACCAAAAATCAGCTTCTAATAAAAATGCTTTTTCAATTGTTTAAGGGTTTTAATCATATTAATATATATAATTTAATTCTAATAAGGGAGAGATTTTAAATGACAAAGGTATATTATAACGGAGATGTAAATGATTTTGCTTTACAAAATAAGAAGGTTGCAATCATTGGTTATGGTTCACAAGGTCATGCACATGCACAAAACTTACGTGAGAGTGGCATCGATGTAATTGTTGGTCTACGTCAAGGAAAGTCTTTTGAACAAGCGAAAAATGATGGCCTTCCAGTATATTCAGTTCGTGAAGCAGTTGAGCAAGCAGATATTGTAATGGTTTTACTTCCGGATGAAAATCAACCAAAGGTTTATAAAGAAGAAATTGAGCCCGGATTAAAGCCAGGAAATGCATTAGTATTCGCACATGGTTTTAACATTCACTTTAGCCAAATTGTACCTCCAAGCTTTGTAGATGTATTCCTTGTAGCTCCAAAAGGACCAGGACATCTAGTACGTCGCACTTATACTGAGGGTGCAGGAGTTCCAGCATTATTTGCGATTGAGCAGGACGTAACTGGAAATGCAAAAGAAGTAGCACTTGCATATGCAAAAGGTATTGGAGCAGCTAGAGCGGGTGTCCTTGAAACTACATTTAAAGAAGAAACTGAAACAGATCTATTCGGTGAGCAAGCAGTTTTATGTGGTGGTACTACTGCATTAGTTAAAGCAGGATTCGAAACATTAGTAGAAGCTGGATACCAACCAGAAGTTGCATACTTTGAGTGTTTACATGAATTAAAACTAATCGTTGATTTAATGTATGAAGATGGTTTAGCGGGAATGAGATATTCTATCTCTGACACAGCTCAGTGGGGAGATTTCGTAACTGGACCACGTATTGTTACTGACAGTGTAAAAGCAGAAATGAAAGAAGTATTAAAAGATATTCAAACAGGTAAGTTTGCAAAAGGATGGATTCTTGAAAATCAAGCAAATCGTCCAGAATTCAATGCAATTAATAAGATTGAAGCTGAACACCAAATTGAAGTAGTAGGTAAGAAACTTCGTGCAATGATGCCGTTTGTTAAGCAAAGACAAGCGAAAGAAGTGGTGGGTGCCCGTGCGGAAAATTAATATTTTTGACACTACATTAAGAGATGGAGAGCAGTCTGCTGGAGTTAACTTAAACTTACACGAAAAACTTGAAATAGCAAAGCAGCTGGAACGACTCGATGTAGATGTTATGGAGGCCGGATTCCCAGCTGCCTCTGAAGGTGATTTTCAGTCAGTGAAACAAATTGCTGAAACCATCAAAAATGTTTCTGTAACGGGATTAGCAAGAGCAGTAAAAAGCGATATCGATGCTGCTTGGGAGGCATTAAAGGGTGGAGCGGAGCCTCGTCTCCACACCTTTATTGCTACATCCCCAATCCATATGAAATATAAGCTTAAGCAGACGCCAGAGCAAGTTATTCAATCTGCAGTTGAAAGTGTAAAATATGCATCAAAATACTTCCCAATCATCCAATGGTCTGCAGAGGACGCGAGCCGAAGTGATTTAGACTTCTTAGCAAAAATCATAAAAGAAGTTATTGATGCAGGAGCAAACGTTATTAATCTACCAGATACAGTAGGTTACGGCGCTCCTGAAGAATATGGAAAAATGTTTACTTATTTACTAAATAACGTGCCGAATATTGATAAGGTTATCCTTTCTACTCATTGTCATGATGATCTTGGAATGGCTGTTTCCAATTCATTGTCAGCCGTTGAGCATGGTGCTTTACAGGTAGAAGGAACGATTAATGGAATTGGTGAAAGAGCAGGTAATGCTTCGCTTGAAGAAGTGGCTGTTGCTTTGCATATTCGTCAAGATTTCTACCAAGCAAACACACGATTAAAATTAGATGAAATCAAACGTACAAGTGATTTAGTTAGTAAATTAACTGGTATGATTGTTCCCCCAAACAAAGCTGTAATCGGAAAAAATGCTTTTGCACATGAATCAGGTATTCACCAAGATGGTGTGTTAAAGGAAAAAACGACGTATGAAATCATCACTCCGGAATTAGTTGGGGTTAAATCTAATTCAATGGTACTTGGAAAGCATTCTGGTAGACACGCATTCCGCAATCGTATTTTCGAATTAGGATACTCATTAGATGATGGGGAAGTTAACCGCGTATTTAAACTATTTAAAGATTTAGCTGATAAAAAGAAAGAAATCACTGATGATGATTTAGTGACATTATTAGTAGATGAAAAAGTGGCAAATGTAGAGGATATGTATCAATTGACTTCAATGCAAGTGCAATACGGTACAAACCAAATCCCTACTGCAACTATTACCTTAACAGACCGCGAAGGCAAACAAATCCAAGAGGCTGCAACAGGATCGGGTAGTGTTGAAGCGTTATATAACACGCTTGAGCGTTGCTTTGGTATTTCTATTACTCTGGATGATTACCGAATCCAATCTGTTGGCGCAGGGCGTGATGCACTTGCTGAAGTTTTTGTTAAAGTAAGACACAACAATGCAGAAAGCAGTGGTAGAGGTTCAGCACAAGACGTGTTAGAAGCTTCTGCAAGAGCGTATGTTAATGCAGTAAATAGACTTCTAGCAGTTGAAAAGAATAAGAAATTACTTGAAAAAGTTGGAGTATAAGAACTAAAAACTACTATTTTCAGTGTGGAAGGAAATTACGAGGAGGAGTCATAATGAAGAAAAGTATTGCCGTACTTCGTGGAGATGGCGTAGGTAAAGAAGTAACTAAAGGGGCAATCGAAGTGTTGAAAGCTGTTGCCGACCATTACAATCATGAGTTTACATTTCAACACGCTTTAATAGGTGGTGTAGCTATAGACACTGAAGGCACTCCTCTTCCAGCGGAAACACTGGAAGTATGTAAACGAAGTGATGCAGTATTACTAGGGGCGGTTGGAGGTCCTAAATGGGATAGTAATCCTCCACATTTACGCCCTGAAAAAGGATTGTTACAAATCCGAAAAGAGTTGAATTTATACGCCAATGTAAGACCTGTTACTTGTTTTAATAGCTTGTTAGATGCGTCTCCACTTAAACAAGAAGTTATCGAAAATGCTGACTTTGTCATTGTTAGGGAGCTTACTGGAGGACTTTACTTCGGAAAGCCAAGTGGAAGAAGATTAGAGGATGGCGAGGAAGCTGCAGTTGACACGCTAACCTATAAGCGTTCTGAAATGAAGCGTATCATTGAGAAAGCATTTGAAATGGCTATGACAAGAAAGAAAAAAGTAACTTCTGTTGACAAAGCAAATGTATTAGAGACTAGCAGAATGTGGCGTGAGGTTGCTGAAGAAGTAGCTGTATCTTATCCAGATGTAACGTTAGAGCATATGCTTGTGGATAACGCTGCGATGCAGCTTATTCGAAATCCTAGACAATTTGATGTGATCGTAACTGAAAATATGTTTGGGGATATTTTAAGTGATGAAGCATCTATGCTAACAGGATCTCTCGGGATGCTTCCTTCAGCGAGTTTATCTACAGATGGACCTAGTTTATATGAACCAATCCACGGTTCCGCACCAGATATAGCTGGTAAGGATATTGCGAATCCAATGGCAACTATATTATCGGCAGCAATGCTTTTGCGTTTATCATTTGGATTAGAAGAAGAAGCAAAAGCTGTAGAAAAAGCGGTTGATGAAGTATTAGCAGCTGGATACCGGACTGGAGATATTGCCGGGTCACAACAAAGAGCAATTTCAACAACTGAAATGGTGGAAAAAATTAAAGAGGCCTTAGTTGAGGACGGGGCGATTTCTAATATTATGTCTGCTTATGCATGAGACGTCTTGCAAAGCAAGACCTACTAGATAGCTCGGTTTATACCGAGCTTGTCTTTTATAAAAAAGTGAAAAAGGAGGATGAAAATACTAATGGCACCGAAAACAATCATTGAAAAAATATGGGATCAACATGTTATCAATCATGAAGAGGGGAAACCAAGTCTGCTCTACATTGACCTACATCTAGTCCATGAAGTAACTTCTCCGCAAGCCTTTGAAGGATTACGTTTGAAAAATAGAAAAGTTAGAAGACCTGATTTAACTTTTGCTACAATGGATCATAACGTTCCGACAACAAGTGACCGCTTCCAAACAAAGGACGAAATTGCTGCAAAACAAATGAACGCATTAGAAAAAAACTGTAAGGAATTTAATGTTCCTCTTGCTGATCTTTACAGCCCTGAACAAGGGATTGTTCACGTTATTGGACCTGAACTTGGTTTGACACAACCAGGAAAAACGATTGTGTGTGGAGATAGTCATACATCTACCCATGGTGCATTTGGAGCTTTAGCGTTTGGAATTGGGACAAGTGAGGTTGAACATGTTCTTGCAACTCAAACATTATGGCAACAAAAGCCTAAAACCATGCAGGTAAATGTAGTTGGAACTCTATCATCGGGTGTTTATGCAAAGGATGTTATTTTATCGATTATCCGCAAATTTGGGATTGATTTTGGAACAGGACATGTCATTGAATATAGTGGTGAAGCGATTCGAAACATGTCAATGGAAGAAAGAATGACTATTTGTAACATGTCCATTGAAGGTGGAGCAAAAGCTGGTTTAATTAGTCCAGATGAAACAACATTCTCATACTTAAAAGGAAGAAAGCATAGCCCTGCTGGAGCTGAGTTTGATGTGGCTGTTGAAGGTTGGAAGCAGCTTGCAACTGATGAAGGTGCAGTTTTCGATACTGTTTTAGAAATTCATGCGGATGAAATTTTACCAACAGTTACATGGGGCACAAATCCATCTATGAGTGTAACAATTGACGATACAGTTCCATTCCCAGAGGATTTCAAAAAGGAAGTTGACAGAAAATCTGCTGAGCGTGCCTATGAATATATGGAACTTGCTCCAGGAACACCAATTAACGAAATTGAAGTTCAGCATGTTTTTATTGGCTCTTGCACAAACTCACGAATTGGAGATTTACGTGAAGCGGCAGACATTATTCGAGGACAAAAAGTATCTTCTAAAGTACGTGCTTTAGTCGTTCCAGGCTCACAACAAGTTAAGCTACAAGCAGAAAAAGAAGGTCTTGCAGATGTATTCCGTGAAGCAGGCTTTGAATGGCGCGATGCTGGATGTAGCATGTGTTTAAGTATGAACCCTGACGTAGTACCTGCTGGTGAAAGATGTGCATCTACATCTAATCGTAACTTTGAAGGTCGACAAGGGAAGGGAGCTCGTACACACTTGGTGAGTCCTGCAATGGCAGCTGCTGCAGCGATTTATGGAAGATTCGTAGATGTAAGGGAAATTCAAAAAGTAGCAACTGGAGAGGAGGCATAATCATGGAACCATTTATCACACATACTGGTAAAGTTGCTGGAATGGATCGAAACAATGTCGATACAGACCAAATTATTCCAAAGCAATTTTTAAAGAGTATTGAAAGAACTGGGTTTGGGAAATATGCCTTTTTCGATTGGCGCTTTGAAGCTGATGGAAGCCTAAATCCAAATTTTGAATTAAATCGTAAAGAAAACGAAGGTGTCTCCATTCTGGTTGTGAATGAAAACTTTGGGTGTGGCTCTTCACGTGAGCATGCACCATGGGCATTACAAGACTATGGATTTAAAGCAATTCTTGCTCCTTCTTTTGCCGATATTTTCTATAATAACTGCTTAAAGAACGGAATGGTTCCAATCGTTTTAGAAAAGAGTGTAATTGAGTATTTTTTAAAGGAAGCAAATGATGCTAATTTTGAATGTACCATTTCTTTAGAGGAACAAACAATTATCGACTCAAAAGGATTTAAAACAGAATTCTCAATTGATTCGCATTGGAAGGAAATGTTGATTAATGGTTGGGATGAGATTGATAAAACACTAGCCTATGAGCAACAAATAAAGGAACACGAACTTAAAACTGCGAACTAAACTTATAGACAAAGTCATTCTCGACTTTGTCTATTTTTTTGCATCTATCGGAACACCCTATTGTATTCTCTTTTTTTCATTGGTAAACTTATAACTCAAGTAGAAAAACGAGTTTGGGGTTGGAAAAACTCTATGGATAAACAGCCAAAAGGTAAGAATCAGGATAAAATTATTCCTTTTCCTAAGCTTAAAGAAAGATTGATGGAAAAAGGACATGAAGCTTTAACGAATAAAAAATTTAATGAGGCTCTAACATTTTTGAAACAAGCCAAGGAGCTTGAAATAGGTAACCATGAAATAGAGCTAGGTATTGTAATTTGTCTTTTTGAGTTGGGAGAATTAGAGCAAGCAAAAGAGAATTGTTTAGTGATGTTAAAAGAGGATGTCGGGGATTATTTTCACGTCCTGCAAATTTATGTGACAATCCTTATCCAACTCGGACAATATGATGAAGTCAAAACAACAATTGAGGCGGTGCTTGACGAAGATGCAATTCCTCCTGGGTATTTGGACAATCTATCTCAGTTGCTTGAGCTAAGTAAACGAATGCTTGTTACAGATGGGGTGGAACAAGAATCTGAATACTCAAATGAGGATATAAAGGAACAGCTTCAAAACGTCTTATATAATGAAGGGATTGTTGGAAATCAATTAGCCATAATTCAATCCTTGAAGGAACTCAATATACGAAAATACCTTGATGTTCTCGTGCCGTTTTTAACTATACCTGAGAAACATCCAGTTGTAAAAACAATCCTTATCCAGTTGCTTGTTACAAATCAGGTAGACCTTGAGGTAGAGGTAGAGAAATTTGGTGAGACAATAAAGATAAACCCTTTAATGCTTGTCGACCCATCAATGTCTCCTTTTACAATACAGGTTCTATCAATTTTAGACGAGCAATTGCAAAATGAGAATCCTACCCTTTACGAAACAGCAAAAGAAATTTGGCTTCAGCATCTTTTTGTTCTCTATCCATTCACATTGGAGAAGGAGGAGCCTTCCATGTATGCAGCTGCTCTACATTTATATAGTGCTGAATTACATGGAATAGAGATCGAGAATCAAACACTTGAGCAAATGTATGGTGTAGGTTTGTTTGAACTAAAACACACCCTTGAAAACATAGAAAAGGTAGAGCGTTTTTCTTATATTGAATAAAAAAGTAGCAACTCGACATTTTATAATATAGATTAGTTGGGTAAACTTTCTAACAATATAATCATATTCTATATGTTGAAAGGTGCCTATTCTATGTTATAATATAATGGTTGTAAAATGCTAGGTTACCTACATATGGTAATAGTTATCAAATTTACATATCGGAAAAAATAGTTAGTAAATAGATAGTTGGAGGGAAAGAATTATGTCCGCAAAGTGGGAAAAATTAGAAGGAAACCAAGGTGTCTTAACTATTGAAGTTGACGCTGAAACATTTAACCAAGGACTTGACGATGCATTCAAAAAGGTAGTTAAGCAAGTGAACGTACCTGGATTCCGTAAAGGTAAAATGCCTCGTGGAATGTTCGAAAAGCGTTTTGGAGTTGAATCACTATACCAAGATGCATTAGATATTATTCTTCCAGATGCATATGAAAATGCAATTAAAGAAACTGGAATTGAGCCAGTTGACCGTCCAGAAGTTGACGTTGAGCAAATTGAAAAAGGTAAAAACGTTATTTTCACTGCAAAAGTAACTATTAAACCAGAAGTTAAACTTGGCGACTACAAAGGTCTAGAAGTGGAAAAACTTGATGATACAGTAACTGACGAAGATGTTGATGCAGAAATCAAGCAATTACAAGAGCGCAATGCAGAGCTTGTTGTTAAAGAAGAAGGTTCTGTAGAAGATGGCGACACTGTTGTAATTGATTTCGAAGGCTTCGTTGATGGAGAAGCATTCGAAGGTGGAAAAGCTGAAAACTATTCATTAGATATTGGTTCAGGTTCATTCATCCCAGGTTTCGAAGAGCAATTAGTTGGTGTTGCAGCTGGAGCTGAAAAAGATGTGGAAGTTACATTCCCAGAAGAGTACCATGCTGAAAATTTAGCAGGTAAGCCAGCAACATTTAAAGTAAAAGTTCACGAAATCAAAGGAAAAGAACTTCCTGAATTAGATGATGAGTTTGCAAAAGATGTAGACGATGAAGTGGAAACATTAGAAGAACTAAAAGCTAAAACAAGAACTCGTTTAGAAGAAACTAAAAAGAATGATGCTGTAAATAGCCTTAAAGATACTTTAATCGAAAAAGCATCTGAAAATGCAGAAATCGATATTCCAGAGGCGATGATTAATACTGAATTAGACCGCATGCTTCGTGAATTCGAACAGCGTTTACAAATGCAAGGTATGAATCTTGATCTTTACTTCCAATTCTCAGGTCAAGATGAAAATGCATTACGTGAACAAATGAAAGAAGATGCTGGCAAACGCGTTCGTGTTAACTTAACACTTGAAGCAATTGCAAAAGCTGAGAACATCGAGGTTACTGAAGAAGAAATTAATGCAGAACTTGAAAGCATGTCAAGCATGTACGGAGTTTCTACTGATGAGATTAAGCAAATGCTTGGTGGCTTAGATGGAGTAACTGAAGATTTAAAAATAAGAAAAGCAATCGATTTTCTTGTAGAAAATAGCAAAAGTGTTGCATAATATTAAATAAGGGAATATCAAGGCGCGATATGATCGTGCCTTGTTTTATACCCAAAACACGGAAGTAGTACATACAATAAGTATTTGGTAGTAGTTTTATTCTAACGAATATGGGAACAATTAAAAGGAGGGCGAACTTTACACGTTTTACTAGGCGTTTTCCAATCAAACATACTTACATAAGAAACATGAGCGTAATTATTACCAATCTAAAGAAGAAATATGGTACAATGTGCAATACATAACTAATAAGTAATTTCGAACTGATGGTATGGGGCCTAGGTTCAAACAAGACTGCCTAATTAAATAGAAATTTGGCTCATTGCAGAGAGAAGAAACAAATAAGGGGTGACATGATGTTTAAATTTAACGATGAAAAAGGGCAACTTAAATGTTCTTTTTGTGGAAAAACGCAAGATCAGGTTCGTAAGTTAGTTGCAGGACCTGGCGTTTATATATGCGATGAATGTATCGAGCTATGTACTGAAATCGTTGAAGAGGAACTAGGTACAGAAGAAGAAGTTGAATTTAAAGATGTACCGAAACCAAAAGAAATAAGAGAAATTCTAGATGAATATGTAATTGGTCAAGACTCAGCAAAGAAATCTTTAGCTGTTGCTGTGTATAACCACTATAAGCGTATCAATTCAAACAGCAAAATTGATGATGTTGAATTGTCTAAGAGTAATATTTGTATGATTGGGCCAACTGGAAGTGGTAAAACATTACTCGCTCAAACCTTGGCGCGTATTTTAAATGTGCCATTTGCCATTGCTGATGCAACCTCATTAACTGAGGCTGGATATGTTGGAGAAGATGTAGAAAACATTCTTTTAAAGCTAATCCAAGCAGCTGATTATGATGTAGAGAAAGCAGAAAAAGGCATCATTTATATCGATGAAATTGATAAAGTAGCACGTAAATCGGAAAACCCTTCTATCACAAGAGATGTTTCTGGTGAAGGTGTGCAGCAAGCTCTTTTAAAAATTCTTGAAGGAACTGTTGCAAGTGTGCCTCCACAAGGTGGAAGAAAGCATCCACATCAAGAGTTTATTCAAATTGATACGACAAACGTCTTATTTATTTGTGGTGGAGCGTTTGATGGAATTGAACAAATCATTAAGCGTCGTCTTGGTAAAAAGGTAATTGGATTTGGTTCAAATGTGGTTGAAGAAGAATTAGACCAAAAATCTTTACTTTCAAAATCATTACCAGAAGATTTATTAAAATTTGGATTAATTCCTGAATTTATTGGACGTCTTCCAGTTATCGCAAGCCTCGAGCCTCTTGATGAGGATGCGCTAGTTGAAATTTTAACAAAGCCTAAAAATGCCCTAGTGAAGCAGTATCAAAAAATGCTTGAGTTAGATGAAGTTGAGTTAGATTTCGAAGAGGATGCCCTTATAGAAATTGCGAAAAAAGCAATTGAGCGTAAAACAGGAGCACGTGGATTACGCTCCATTATCGAAGCAATCATGCTTGATGTAATGTTCGATCTTCCATCAAGAGACGATATTAAAAAATGTATCATTACAGCGGAAACAGTTTCCAAAAATACATCGCCAAAACTTCTTTTGGACGATGGAACAATTGTTGAGAATACAGAAATCTCCGCATAACACGAAAATCCCGAGGTCAGATGACCTCGGGATTTTTTATGTTTACTAACGTCGATTGAGAAGGAATAACGCCGTTAGAATCGATTTATCGTCGATAGAACTGGATTATCGACGATAGAATCAAAATAACGCCGATAGAACCAAATTATCGCCGATATACCCTATCAAGACCCAATCTGGGCCCTACAATCACCCAAATTATTCAATTCGTCCATTCAAAAATCCATCGAAAATGGTTTATTCCACCTATACTCAGGAGATAATAACTGATAGTAGTCTATCTTTGCGAGCAGGAGGAATAATATGAGTTGGACAGGTATAGTTTTATTCGTACAGCTATTCTTTGGAGTAATCATCGGGCTTTATTTTTGGAATCTCCTTAAAAACCAGCGAACTCAAAAGGTATCTATAGATAAAGAGTCTAGAAAAGAAATGGAGCAACTTCGGAAAATGAGATCCATTTCCTTAACAGAACCTCTAGCTGAGCGAGTACGACCAACTAGTTTTTCAGATATCGTTGGCCAAGAAGATGGCATTAAGTCATTAAAGGCCGCACTATGTGGACCAAATCCCCAACATGTCATCATTTATGGACCACCTGGAGTAGGGAAAACAGCAGCGGCTCGACTAGTGATGGAGGAAGCAAAACGAAATGCAAAGTCACCATTTAAGCAGTCAGCTGTTTTTGTAGAACTAGATGCAACAACTGCAAGATTTGATGAGCGTGGAATTGCCGACCCTTTAATTGGCTCTGTTCATGATCCAATTTATCAGGGTGCAGGTGCAATGGGGCAAGCAGGTATTCCGCAGCCAAAGCCTGGTGCGGTAACACATGCACATGGCGGGGTACTGTTCATTGATGAAATAGGTGAGCTTCATCCGATTCAAATGAATAAAATGCTTAAAGTGTTAGAGGATCGCAAGGTGTTTCTAGAAAGTGCTTATTACAGTGAGGAAAATACGCAAATTCCTACACATATACATGATATTTTTAAAAATGGATTACCAGCTGATTTTCGGATGATTGGTGCAACAACGAGAACACCAAATGAACTACCGCCTGCCATTCGTTCACGTTGTCTTGAGGTGTTTTTCCGTGAATTGGATCAGGATGAATTAGCAATTGTAACTAGAAAGGCGCTTGATAAAGTAGGTATGCAAGCAACGGAGAAAGGAATATCGACACTTGCATCCTATGCACGCAATGGACGTGAAGTCGTCAACATGGTTCAAATCGCAGCGGGTATCGCAATTTCAGAGGATCGTGATTTTATTAAGGATGAAGATATTGAATGGGTGCTTCATTCCAGCCAGTTAACACCACGCTATGATAAAAAGATTTATCCAAGTGCAAGAGTCGGACTTGTAAACGGCTTAGCGGTTTATGGACCGAATACCGGGGCGCTGTTAGAAATTGAGGTAACTGTCATTCCTGCCAAAGATAAAGGAACGATTAACATAACGGGTATTGTGGAAGAAGAAAGTATTGGAGACCGTGGAAAATCAGTTCGAAGAAAAAGTATGGCAAAGGGCTCGATTGAAAATGTGATTACAGTACTTCGTTCAATGGGTGTGCCAGCACATGATTATGATATTCATGTAAACTTCCCAGGCGGAATTCCAATTGATGGACCATCTGCTGGGATTGCGATGGCCACAGGTATTTATTCAGCTATTCATAAGTTCCCTGTTGATCATAAGGTTGCAATGACAGGGGAAATCAGCATTCATGGGAATGTAAAACCGATCGGTGGAGTGGTACCGAAAATAAAGGCAGCTAAACTAGCCGGAGCAGAAAAGGTCATCATTCCAGAAGAGAATATGCAATCCATCTTAATGGAAATTGAAGGGATAGAAATTATTCCAGTTACAAACCTTGAAGAGGTATTTGAAATCGCAATCGAAACACCTGAACGCCAAAAGAAGTCCAAGCAATCCATTATTCCGGCCTCAACAAACTATTCAAAAACTGAGTCAGTTTAACTTTATTCAGCCGAGTCTCTGCTGAATAAAGTTAAAGCTTCCGGCTGAGACATGCGATTTTCAAAGGAAACTTTTCGGGCTTACCCGAAAAAAATCTGGACGCAAATACGCAAATACACCAAGGCGCATTTGATAATTTAGAAAGACTTCGACATACTAATAAAGAGCGTCGAAGTCTTTTTTTGTTTCTGTTTTCTAAAAGAAAAATTCGCTAAAATAGACACTAGCTTTCAAATAAGATAAAATTTACATTTAAGAACTATATACGATTTTGAGGTGTTTTGACAATGACAAGAAAAAAAGAAATCATTGTTCCTCTTTTACCACTTCGCGGATTGCTTGTGTATCCAACAATGGTTTTGCATCTAGATGTTGGCCGTGACAAATCTGTGCAAGCATTGGAAAAAGCAATGGTAGAAGACCATATCATTTTTTTAACTACCCAAAAAGATGTGGCAATTGACGATCCGACAAAGGATGATATTTATAACATAGGAACATTAACCCAAGTAAAACAAATGCTTAAGCTTCCAAATGGCACAATACGAGTACTAGTTGAAGGACTTTACCGTGCGGAAATAAAAGAAGTCTATGACAATGACAGCTTTTATTCAGTGAAAGTAAAAACATTTGAAGAAGACGAGACAAAGGATGTCGAAGCAGAAGCACTCATGCGGATGATGCTTGAGTATTTCGAACAATACATAAAGCTTTCTAAGAAAATCTCAACCGAAACATACACTTCTGTAACGGATATTGAAGAACCAGGAAGAATGGCAGATATCATTGCCTCTCATATTCCTCTTAAACTTCAAGAAAAGCAGGAAATTCTTGAAACGATTGATGTTCGTGAGAGAATGAATAAAGTGATTACCATCATTAATAATGAAAAAGAAGTCTTAAGTCTCGAAAAGAAAATTGGCCAACGTGTTAAGCGTTCAATGGAAAGAACTCAAAAAGAATACTATCTTCGAGAACAAATGAAGGCAATCCAAAAGGAATTAGGGGATAAAGAAGGTAAAACAGGCGAAGTATCCTCACTCAAAGAAAAAATTGAAGCAGCAGGAATGCCCGAGCATATAAAGGAAGTCGCATTAAAGGAACTAGACCGTTATGAAAAAATTCCGCAAACATCTGCAGAAAGTGCAGTAATACGGAATTATATTGAATGGCTTTTAGCATTGCCATGGACAAATGCAACGGAAGATCGTCTAGATATTCATCGTGCGGAAGAAATACTAGAGAAAGACCATTTTGGACTTGATAAGGTCAAAGAAAGAGTCCTTGAATACTTAGCAGTTCAACAGCTGACAAATTCCTTGAAGGGACCTATTCTCTGTTTAGCAGGACCTCCTGGGGTCGGTAAAACATCTTTAGCTAAATCAGTAGCAAAATCACTTGGACGAAATTTCGTGCGAATTTCGCTTGGCGGAGTTCGTGATGAATCTGAAATTAGAGGACATCGTAGAACTTATGTCGGGGCAATGCCTGGTCGAATTATCCAAGGGATGAAAAAAGCAGGCACAATCAATCCGGTCTTTTTATTAGATGAAATTGATAAAATGTCAAATGACTTCAGAGGAGATCCTTCATCAGCTATGCTTGAAGTATTGGATCCTGAGCAAAACTTTAATTTCAGTGACCATTTTATTGAAGAGCCTTATGATTTATCAAAGGTTATGTTTATTGCGACAGCGAATAATTTGGCTACTATTCCTGGTCCACTTCGAGATCGCATGGAAATTATTACAATCGCAGGTTACACTGAGCTTGAAAAGGTTCATATTGCTAAGGATCATTTATTACCAAAACAGCTTGAAGAGCATGGATTAACAAAAGGAAAATTACAAATTCGTGAGGATGCCCTGCTAAACATAATTCGCTATTACACGAGGGAAGCAGGGGTTCGTGGACTTGAACGTCAAATTGCGAAAATCTGTCGTAAGGTTGCTAAAATTATTGTGTCCGGTGAAAGAAAACGCATTGTCATAACGGATAAGAATGTTGTTGAATTTTTAGGCAAGCAGGTATTTCGCTATGGTCAAGCAGAAATCGAAGATCAAGTGGGTGTAGCTACTGGGCTAGCCTATACAGTATTCGGTGGAGATACACTTTCAATCGAGGTTTCCTTAGCACCAGGGAAAGGAAAGCTTGTTCTTACTGGAAAGCTTGGGGATGTTATGAAGGAATCTGCTCAAGCAGCATTTAGTTTTATTCGATCTAAAGCAGAAGAGTTAAAGATTGATCCAGATTTTAATGAGAAAAATGATATCCATATTCACGTTCCAGAAGGTGCTGTTCCTAAGGATGGACCTTCGGCGGGTATTACAATCGCAACTGCACTTATTTCGGCTTTAACCGGAAGAGCTGTTCGCAAGGAAGTAGGAATGACTGGTGAGATTACATTAAGAGGACGTGTTCTACCAATTGGTGGATTGAAGGAAAAATCACTAAGTGCACATCGTGCTGGGTTAACGAAAATCCTATTTCCAAAGGAAAACGAAAAGGATCTAGAGGATATACCTGAAAGTGTGAGGGAAGATGTGGAATTTGTTCCGGTTTCCCATTTAGATGAAGTCCTAAAACATGCGTTAATCGAGGAGAAAAAATGAAAGTAACAAGTTCAGAAATCGTTATAAGTGCCGTTAGACCAGAACAATATCCTGAAGGAGATTTACCTGAATTTGCGATGGCAGGGCGTTCGAATGTTGGAAAATCATCGTTTATCAATAAAATGCTCAATCGTAAAGCATTAGCTCGTACATCGTCAAAGCCAGGTAAAACACAAACCTTAAACTTTTTCCTAATAAATGAATTACTGTATTTTGTGGATGTTCCAGGCTATGGATATGCTAAGGTGTCTAAAAAAGAAAGAGAAGCATGGGGGAAAATGATTGAGACGTATTTAACAACGCGTGAACCACTAAAAGCGGTTGTTCTCATCGTTGATTTACGTCACTCACCAACTAGTGATGATGTTCTCATGTATGATTTTGCAAAGCATTACGAAATACCAGTTGTTGTGATTGCGACAAAGGCAGATAAAATTCCAAAAGGAAAATGGGATAAACATCTGAAGGTGGTTCGTGAAACATTGGACCTTGACCCAAATGACCATCTCATCAAATTTTCATCAGAAACGGGTTTAGGGAAAGATGAAGCCTGGGCCGTTTTACAATCGTATATGAAATAAAAAAACAGCTAAAGCGCCTGCTTTAGCTGTTTTTTTAATGAACTACTTTGCGAATCTTTAGAGAATATGGTGAAGCAGGGTGATTTAAGGGTAATTTTACCGATTAGGTTATAAGTAAGGGTTTGGACTAATAAAGTATATAAGGAATGATAGGGTATTCTCTACTAGAAGAATTTCGTCACAATTTTTAATAGGAATAAAAAAAGGGGGGAACAGCGGTGAAAAAGGGATATGTATCTTTATTCATTTTACTTTTGGTTTTCGGTGTTTTGAGTGCTTGTGGAAGTGAAAAGTCATCTTCAGGTGGCATGGAATTAGTAGAGGACGGGAAGTTTACGTTTGCTTCATCGGGTGAGTACAATCCATTTAGCGTTACAGATGGAAGCGGGGTTATGACTGGCTTTGATATTGATGTGGCGGAGGCAATTGCGAAGGAGCTAGGACTAGAGACTAATCAAAAGAGGTTTAAATTTAACAGTATTGTAGAAGGTGTGAAGACAGGCAGGTTTGATGCTGCGGTTGCTAGCCATACGATTACAGATGAACGTGCTGAGCATGTTAATTTCTCAACACCATATTATTATTCAGGGCCGCAAATATTTGTTAGGCCTGATAGTGATGTCGGGAGCCTAGAAGATCTGAAGGATTTGGAAATTGCCGTTTCAAAAGGCTCTACATATGCAAAAATGGCACAAGAGGTAACAGGGAATGTGATTCAATATGACAGTGATGTAACTGCATTAGAGGCTTTGGCGATTGGGAAACATGATGCTGTTATTACTGACTTCTTAACAGGTAAAGAAGCGATCGGGAACGGAGTAGAAATTGAAGGCAAAGATATTCTTGGATTGAGTGAGCAAGCAATTGCAGTAGCAAAGGATAATGAAGAATTATTGAAAAAAATCAATGAAGCACTAGAAAAGCTTAGAGAAGATGGAACGTTGAAAGAAATAAGCGAAAAATACTTCAAAGAAGATATAACAACAAACCCAGAAGAATAAAAAAACATCATCGAAACGAATGTGTTTTTCCTACGCATTCGTTTCTTTTTCTAAAGGAGTTGAGTGAAAATTGCCTAAATTAAGTCATGTCCTCGAGCAGTTGATTGAATCATACCCAGTGTTTCTAAAAGGAATGCTTATCACAGTACAGGTAACGATTGTTGCTGTATTAATCGCAGTTATAATCGGATTGCTTTTCTCATTCTTCAAAATCTCGGGGAAAACCATCTTAGTGCGGATTGCAGATTTATATATATATTTAGTAAGAGGGACCCCATTAATTGTACAAATTTTCGTCTTTTATTTTGGTTTATCAGCTTTAGATATATCTATGTTTTGGTCTGTAACCTTAGGGTTGGCATTCCATAATGGGGCATATATTGCTGAAATTTTTCGTGGAGCTATTCAATCGATTGATAGTGGTCAAATGGAAGCAGGTCAATCCTTAGGGATGAGTAGGATTTTAACAATGCGAAGAATCATCCTTCCCCAAGCTTTTCGTAGAGCAATACCACCCCTTGGAAATCAATTTATTATTGCATTGAAGGACTCCTCACTTGCGGCATTTATTGGCTTAAATGAGCTCTTTAATGTATCGACAACATTAGGCTCAAATGATTTTGATTATATGACCTATTTGCTTATCGTTGCTATTTATTATTTAATCCTCGTCCTGATCTTTACTATTTTAGTTGGAATGCTCGAGAAAAAATTGGCTGCTAGCGATAAATAAGGAAGGTGAAAGATATGGCCAAGAAGGAAATGATTAAGATTGTTGAGTTAAATAAATCGTTCGGTGACTTACATGTATTAAAAAATATAAACATGACCGTAAAGGAAAGTGAAGTCGTTTGTTTGATTGGAGCTAGTGGATCTGGTAAAAGTACATTGCTTCGATGTTTGAACTTTTTAGAAATCAAGGAAAGTGGAGAAATTATCATTAAAGAGGAAAAAATAGAGTCTGATAGTCATAATTTAAATGAAATTCGTCAACGGGTAGGAATGGTATTTCAGCATTTTAATCTCTTTCCCCATATGACAGTTCTAGATAATGTCATAGAGGCTCCAACACATGTAAAAAAGATGCCAAAACAAGAAGCTACCCGACAGGCCAAGGAGCTACTTGAAAAAGTAGGATTGGCTGATAAAGTGAATGTGTATCCTTCTAAATTGTCAGGTGGGCAAAAGCAACGTGTTGCAATTGCTAGAGCATTGGCAATGAAACCTGAAATCATGTTATTCGATGAACCAACATCTGCACTCGACCCGGAATTGGTTGGGGAGGTACTCAATACTATGAAGCAATTAGCGAACGAAGGAATGACGATGGTCGTTGTTACTCATGAAATGGGGTTTGCGAAAGAGGTGGCAGACCGCGTCCTATATATGCATGATGGAAAGATAGTCGAGGAAGGACATCCAAAGGATATTTTTGAAAATCCAAAAGAACAACGAACAAAGGATTTTCTGAACTCAATACTATAAGGAAAGCAGGTATCTCAAAGGAACTGACTTTGGGATACTTTTTTGTAAATAAATACCCACGAAATTTGCTTTTCGTGGGTATTTGCGGTTTTGGTATAATTTACTTTTTCTTAATGAATAATAAATAAAAGCCTATTCCGACAAGGAGAAGGGGCCAATAGTCCAAAATGAATGAAAATCCGCCTTCTAAGAATCCCAACCAGCTTATAAATCGACCATAATTGAGAAACAATAGCGAAACAATTAACAGAACGACGCTATGGAATAGTCCATTTTTCGTCTTAAAATATGTAAACAGCATTCCTAGGCTAACTATGAACAATAAAGTACCTGGCTGTTTCGGCCAAAAGCTAAGTTGATTGATACTATGAAAATGAAATCCAAAGCCAACTAGAATGACACCAGGCAAGATACTGCTTGGATTGTTTTCAACATACGCTTGTAGAAGAAAAGCAATCCCGACAATGATAACGAGTGTTTGCCACGAATAGAAGTTAGTAAATACTGGTATGCCCAATTGTTGAAGCAGGAGATAGCAACCAATCCCGACAAGGATGATACCAGAAAAGAGATTATTTTTTTTCATATAGTCCCCCGTGCTAGTTACTTGATTTGCCAATGTTTTTTTGTTAATGTAACGGTTGAAGTCATTATTACTTATCTTTATGTATAAATCATTTATTATTTCATTTTATTATAAATTTATCTTAGCACAGGTTACCTGAAAACTGTTCACACTTTTTTCGAAAATCACTAACATCGTACATGGTATAATAGTAATAGTTTTTGTCGAATTGATATCTAGTTGATTATTTAAAAGGTTGGGGTGAGGAAATTTGCATACAATAATGGTCGGTCTTAATTATAAAACAGCCCCTGTTGAAATACGTGAGAAATTAACTTTTGATTCGGATGGCATTGTACAAGCTATGTCAGAATTGAAAGGAAAGAAAAGTATACTAGAAAATATTATTGTCTCAACATGTAATCGAACAGAAATATATGCTGTTGTCGACCAGCTCCATACAGGACGCTACTATATTAAAGATTTCCTTTCACAATGGTTTGGTATCGACAAAGAGGAAATCACACCATATTTAAGTATCGTTGAAGATGAAGGTGCTGTAGAACACCTATTTCGTGTTACAAGTGGTTTGAATTCAATGGTTGTTGGTGAAACTCAGATCCTTGGACAAGTCCGCTCAAGCTTTTTATCAGCACAGGAAGAAGGGACAACAGGAACTGTTTTTAATCACCTATTTAAACAGTCCATAACATTAGCTAAACGAGCCCATTCCGAAACTGAAATTGGTTCAAATGCCGTTTCAGTAAGTTATGCAGCTGTTGAACTTGCTAAGAAAATATTTGGTAACCTTGCTGGTAAAAATGTTCTCATTTTGGGTGCAGGTAAAATGGGCGAATTAGCTGTACAAAACCTACACGGTTCAGGCGTTGGCAAAGTGACAGTTATGAATCGTACATTCGAAAAAGCACAAATCCTAGCAGAAAAGTTTCAAGGTGAAGCAAAGGCATTTGAAGAATTACAATGTGCATTAGTAGACGCTGACATTATGATTAGTTCAACAGGTGCAAAGGGCTATGTGATTACAAAAGACATGATGCAGGATGTTGAACGGATGAGAAAAGGCCGTCCTTTATTTATGGTCGATATTGCTGTGCCAAGGGACTTAGATCCAGCACTTGCCGACCTCGAAAGTGTCTTTTTATATGATATCGATGATTTAGAGGGAATTGTGGAAGCCAATCTTCAAGAACGCAAAGTAGCAGCTGAAGAAATTGAACTCATGATTGAAGCTGAGATTGTTGAATTTAAGAATTGGCTGAATACTTTAGGAGTAGTTCCAGTCATTTCAGCTCTACGCAATAAGGCATTAGCCATCCAGGCCGAAACAATGGAAAGCATTGAACGAAAAATGCCAAATCTTACTGAGCGTGAAAGAAAAGTATTGAACAAACATACGAAGAGCATCATTAACCAACTATTAAAAGATCCTATTTTACAAGCAAAGGAACTTGCTGCACAGCCGAATGCAGATGAATCTCTAGCATTTTTTATGAAGATTTTTGATATAGAGGAAGCAGTTGTTTCTGAGTATGGGATGCAAAAGGAAAAGAGTAATGTGAACAAGGTAGTAGCCAATAGACAGCAGCCTTCTCTACAGTCATAATGAGAGGAAAATCGATATGGTAGAGATGAATGTAACGAGATTACATGAGTTTACTGTAATTCTCTATGCCTTAAGTGTCCTCCTTTATTTTATAGACTTTCTTCATAATAACCGGAAGGTAAACAAGTTTGCCTTCTGGTTACTTGCATTTGTATGGGTAATTCAGTCGATTTTTCTACTCACAAGAATGCTTCATACAGGTAGATTGCCGATATTGTCGATGTTTGAAGGGCTCTATTTTTATGCATGGGTTTTGATTACGCTCTCTTTAATTTTAAACAAGTTTTTGAGGGTGGATTTCATCGTTTTTTTTACAAATTTATTAGGGTTTTTCATTATGGCCTTACATACATTTGCTCCAGGTCAGCATGGTTCTAGTGCGGTGGAAAGTCAACTTATATCAGAGTTGCTCATGATCCACATCTCAATGGCGATTCTTTCTTATGGGGCTTTTTCAATTTCTTTTGTTTTTTCAATCCTTTATTTAATTCAATACAATTTGTTGAAAAAGAAAAAATGGGGAAAACGACTTCTTCGACTTGATGATTTATCGAAGCTTGACCATATGTCTTATGTATTGAATCTAATTGGGGTGCCCATGCTTTTATTAGCCCTTATATTAGGCGTGCTATGGGCCTATATTAAAGTTGAGAATTTTTATTTCTACGATGCAAAGGTGTTAGGTTCCTTTTTTGTATTAGTTATCTATGCTTGGTACCTTTATAAACGGGTTGTTCAGAAGCTCCAAGGAAAAACAATTGCCTACTGGAATATAGGAGCATTTTTACTTTTACTTGTTAATTTCTTTTTATTCGGAAGCTTATCGAGTTTTCATTTTTGGCATACATAGACAGGAGGAGCATATATGAGAAAAATTATTGTTGGTTCTCGAAGAAGTAAATTAGCGATTACACAAACAAACTGGGTGATTCAGCAGCTTAAGAATCTTGGTGTTCCCTATGAATTTGAGGTAAAAGAAATCGTCACAAAAGGTGATAAAATCCTTGATGTTACTTTATCAAAGGTTGGAGGTAAAGGCCTTTTCGTAAAGGAAATTGAACAAGCCTTGTTTGATAAGGAAATTGATATGGCTGTCCACAGTATGAAGGATATGCCTGCTGTGTTACCTGAAGGACTTGTTATCGGATGTGTTCCAAAGCGTGAAGACCACCGTGATGTAATCATTTCGAAGGGAGAGGTATCCTTTGAAAAGCTTCCTAGTGGGGCTATTGTAGGAACAAGCAGCTTACGAAGAAGTGCACAGCTCCTAGCAAAAAGAGATGATATCGAGATTAAATGGATTCGTGGAAACATCGATACAAGACTTGCAAAGCTAGAAAATGAAGACTACGATGCAATCGTATTGGCTGCAGCAGGCTTAAAACGATTGGGTTGGTCTGACGATGTAGTCTCGGAATTTGTGGAACCAGAGGTTTGTTTACCAGCAGTTGGGCAAGGTGCTCTTGCCATTGAATGCCGCGAAGACGATACCGAAATTTTGCTTGCATTGTCAAAATTAAATGATGAATATACGCAAAACACGGTTTCTGCCGAGCGTTCTTTCCTTCATAAAATGGAGGGTGGTTGCCAAGTACCAATTGCGGCTTATGCAACGATGTCAGATGATAAAGAAATAGCATTAACAGCGTTGGTTGGCTCACCTGATGGTAAAATCATATACAAGGAACAAGTTTATGGAAAAAATCCAATTGAAGTGGGACTTGAAGCAGCTAAAAAACTAACAGACCTTGGTGCAAAAGAGTTAATTGATCAAGTGAAAGAGGAGCTTAACAAGTAATGGAAGGCGAACAACCTCTTCTAGGGAAAACGATCTTAAATACAAGAGGTAAAGGTGCGGCTGCTGAATTTTCTAAGAAAATTTTGGCAGCCGGTGGAACTCCAATTGAAATTCCATTGCTAACGTTCCAAAAACCAAATGATATAAGTTTTATTGAAGAAACAATAGAGAATTTAGACACATATGAGTGGTTGATATTTACGAGTAAAAATGGCGTTGATTTCTTTTTTGATTTTTATGATCAAGTAATGGAAAAAGTAAGTAAAAAACTTAGTATGCCTAAAATAGCTGTTGTAGGTACAAAAACTGAAAAGGCCTTGATAGCTAAAGGCTATCATCCTGAGTTGGTTCCGGATGAATTTATCGCCGAAGGTTTGTATGAAAGTTTAAGGCCGTATGTGAAGAAAGACGTCCACTTTTTGTTAGCTCGCGGGAATTTAGGACGTTCTTATTTAGTCGATGAACTAACAAAACGCGGTGCTTTAGCTACTGATTTAATTGTCTATGAGACAGCAGGAGATTCTTGTGAAAAGGAACGTTTAATTGAGCTTTTAAAAGAAAAACAAATTGATATTATAACCTTTACAAGTCCATCTACAGTGAGGCAATTCTATAAAATGGTGGAACAAACTGAGTGGAAGGATTGGACAAAGCATGTACTATTCGCTTGCATCGGACCGGAAACAAGCAAAGCGGCAGAGCAATTACATATCCCGATTCATATTCGTCCTATAAATTACACAATTGACCATTTACTAACGGAAATCATTGATTTTTTACAAGCTCAAGGAGGAGAATAAAAGATGGAGAAATTGCAATTTGCTAGACATCGAAGATTACGCCAATCCGCAAACATGAGAGCATTAGTTCGTGAAACACATCTACATACCGATGATTTAATTTACCCATTATTCATTGTGGAAGGGGAAAATAAAAAAACAGAAGTTACCTCAATGCCAGGTGTCTACAATATTTCATTAGATTTACTACAACAAGAATTAGATGAGATTGTCGAATTAGGAATTAAGTCAGTGATTTTATTTGGTGTACCTAATGAAAAAGACGAAGTCGGTACAGGGGCTTATCATAATCATGGTATTGTTCAAGAAGCGACTCGGTTAATAAAAGAAAAACATCCAGAGCTAATCGTGATTGCAGATACTTGCCTTTGTGAATATACATCACACGGTCATTGTGGAGTGATCGAGAACGGACAAGTACTAAATGATCCTTCACTTGAATTATTAGCTAAAACAGCTGTAAGTCAGGCAAAAGCAGGTGCAGATATCATTGCACCATCTAACATGATGGATGGATTTGTGACAGCCATTCGCCACGGCCTCGACGAAGCGGGCTTTGAGAATGTGCCAATTATGTCCTATGCGGTTAAGTATTCATCTGCATTTTATGGTCCATTCCGTGATGCAGCCGGGAGTACTCCTTCGTTTGGGGATCGTAAAACCTATCAAATGGATTATGCAAACCGTTTAGAAGCATTACGTGAAGCTGAATCTGATATTGAAGAAGGAGCAGATTTCTTAATCGTCAAGCCAGCATTATCATATTTAGATATCGTACGCGATGTTAAAAATCATTTTAATGCACCAGTTGTTGCTTATAATGTTAGTGGTGAATATTCGATGATCAAAGCAGCAGCCCAAAACGGTTGGATAAATGAAAAAGAAATCGTCATGGAAATGCTAACTGGAATGAAACGAGCAGGAGCAGATCTAATTATTACATATCATTCAAAAGATGTTGCACGTTGGTTAAAGGAAAACTAATAACTTTCTTCAGCGGAAGCTGAAGGAAGTTATTAGCCTCGGCGGACACATGCGATTTTTAAAGGAAACTTTTCGAGCAAGGCTCGAAAAAAATCTGGACGCAAATACGCCTTGGCGTATTTGAATTAAGTGCCTATCCCTCATTAACGCATAGGTGTCAGGCCCGATTTAAAGAAAGGGGTTACGAAGATGAGAAGTTATGAAAAGTCAAAAGCGGCATTTTCAGAAAGCATTCACCTTATGCCAGGTGGCGTAAATAGCCCAGTTCGTGCTTTCAAATCTGTTAATATGGATCCAATCTTCATGGAGCGTGGAAAAGGATCTAAAATATATGATATCGATGGAAATGAATACATAGATTACGTACTATCATGGGGACCTCTTATTCACGGTCATGCAAATGATCAAGTGGTTGAAGCCCTTAAAAAAGCAACAGAGATGGGAACAAGCTTTGGCGCTCCATCATTATCTGAAAATAAGCTTGCTAAACTAGTAATTGAAAGAGTCCCATCAATCGAAATCGTTCGTATGGTAAACTCCGGAACAGAAGCCACTATGAGTGCATTACGTTTAGCCCGAGGTTATACAGGCCGTAATAAGATCTTGAAATTTGAAGGCTGTTATCATGGACATGGGGATTCATTATTAATTAAAGCAGGCTCTGGTGTTGCTACACTTGGCCTACCTGATAGTCCAGGAGTACCTGAGGGCATTGCCAAAAACACAATCACTGTTCCTTATAATGATTTTGAAGCAGTAAAATACGCATTTGAACAGTTTGGAGAAGATATTGCTGGAGTGATTGTTGAGCCAGTAGCAGGTAATATGGGTGTTGTTCCTCCGCAGCCCGGATTCCTTGAAGGTCTTCGTGAGATTACAACACAGTACGGAACATTGCTAATTTTTGATGAGGTTATGACAGGATTCCGTGTCGATTATAATTGTGCACAAGGCTATTTTGGTGTCACCCCTGATATCACTTGTCTTGGCAAAGTAATCGGAGGTGGTCTACCTGTAGGTGCATATGGCGGCCGTGCAGACATCATGGAACAAATCGCACCAGCTGGACCAATCTATCAAGCAGGGACACTTTCAGGTAATCCATTAGCAATGGCTGCAGGCTATGAGACTTTATCACAGCTAAAACCTGAAGACTACACAGAATTTATCAAGAAAGCTGATCGACTGGAAGAAGGATTTACTAAAGCAGCTGAAAAGTATGACATTCCACATTGTATCAACCGTGCTGGATCAATGATTGGCTTCTTCTTTACTAATGAAAAGGTAATTAACTATGATGTTGCTAAAACATCTAATTTAGAGTATTTTGCAACGTATTATCGTGAAATGGCAAATGAAGGAGTATTCCTTCCACCGTCTCAATTTGAAGGGCTTTTCCTTTCAACAGCTCATTCTGATGAAGATATCGAAAAAACAATTCAAGCAGCTGAAAAAGCATTTTCAAAACTAAAAGGTTAACTTTATCGAGACGGGTTCGAACCCAGCTCAATAAGGTTAAAGCTTCCGGCGGAGACATGCGATTTTCAATGGAAGTTTTCGAGCGTGCTCGAAAAATCTGGACGCAAATACGGTAAGCATATTTGAATATGGACAAAAGGCAGACTCAGGTAAAATCATCTGAGTCTGCCTTTTTATTTGCAGAACTTCTTTAAGAATTATCATAATTCCCTTAAAACTATCATAAAAATTGTAATGTCATAATAAATCTGTTTTGAAGGAGACTGAAAGGAGGAGTAGCTGATGTCATCTGAAAACTTACGATTTTCAGTAGAGGAATCAGTCTGGTTTCAAAAGGGACAGGAAGTCTCTGAGCTCATCTCAATATCACTTGACCCGGATATTGTCATTCAAGAGCATGACCAATATGTGTCCATTCGCGGTGCATTACAGCTAGCAGGTGAATATCGAATAGATGATAACGATGCAGAAGATGAAGAACGTAACTTTGCCTCGGTTCGACTTGTAAATGAGGTTATCACGCGTGAGGATGGGATTAGTGAACTAAACCATCGCTTCCCTGTCGATATTACAATTCCACAAGATCGTGTTCGAAGCTTAGATGATGTGTATGTATTGATTGAAACATTTGACTATGAAATCCCAAAGCGTGGCTGTCTACAAATCGTTGCTGATTTAGCCATTAGTGGTATCCAAGGCGTTACTCAAGCACCTAAAGAGGAAGTTGCCCAAGAGGATATCAAACAAGAAGAACAGACCCCTATTTTGAGTGAACAACTTGCTGAAGAAGAGCTAGAGCTTGTAAGGAGCAGTTCGTTCGTTGAGGTAGAAGATGATGATGTTCAAGTGGTTGCAGAAGCAAGAGTCATTGAGCAAGAAGAGGTAGTACTGCCAAACCAAAAGGAAGTAGTGCTACATAAAGAGGTAGAAGAACAGGAAGTAATTGCTGTAAGTGAACAGCAGGATGAAGAAGCGGATGCAGAACTTTTTGTTCCATTTGAAGTGGAAGCTAGAAAAGAGGTCTATCAGGAACAAGAGGAAGTTGAGGTTGTCGAAGCGATTAAAGAAGAAGAGGTTCAAGCCGTTTTAACACCTTCAATCGAAGTAAAAGCAAGACATGATAATGAATTAACCTTTGGTTCAGATCAACAAAATAAGAAAAGCTCTACTGCCTTACAGGAAAAAGAAGTGGATAAAGAGCAAAGGGAAGAACAATCAGAGAAGTCAGCAAAACGAAATGAAAATGATTTATTATTAACCAAAATTTTTGGCAGGGATGAAGTGGATGACCATGCGCCGATGAAAATCTGTATTGTTCAACATGGAGATTCATTGGAAAAGATTGCACAGCGTTATGAAATAAGCGTGCAACATTTAATACGTGTTAATTCACTAAATACCGATTCCGTCTCTGAAGGACAGCTATTATATATCCCTGTCCAAGCGAATACGTAAGATCATTTGATAGGGTGGGGAGGAAAACCTCGCCCTGTTTTCTTTATAAAAATTGTCAGGAAAGTGAGTGATTGGCCCAATGAATAAAAACGATGTTAGTAGTATCGGGCCCATCTTAAAAAAATATAACTTACAGAACTCATCGTTTGAACAGCTCGGCAAAATCACAAAAGTCGTCACGAACAGAGGTATTTATGCTCTAAAATCCATTTCACACAAAATCAATCCGTCCTTCCCCACTTTCCTTCAACAATTATTTCAACAGGGTTACACAAGAGCAGTACCCATTTACCCAACCGTCGAAGGGAAATACCTTGTCTATCATAATCAAAAGTATTATTATCTGATGCCATGGTTAAAAAGCGGCACCCTCGAGCACCGTGGAGATCATTACGATGCTGTATTTAAAGAAATCGCAAGGGTTCATCTTACAACGGTAAGAAAACAACAAATTAACGATAAAAATGAAATCACAGGACATTATGAAACAATCATCCAAAAATGGGAAGAACGAAACCAGTTTTTAGAAAGATTTGTTGAAGAAGCAGAGACAAAATGGTATATGTCTCCCTTTGAACTTCAGTTCTGTACGTATTTTTACGAAATCAGTCTAGCCTCATCATTTGCAAGGACTCAGCTTGATAAATGGCATGAATTAATGGTAGAGAGGAAGTCTCTCCGTACCGCCTTAACACTTAATAATTTATCAGATACTCATTTTTTATATGATGAAAGTGGAAAAGGATATCTTTCGAATTTTGAGAGGGCTGGCTATGCTAGTCCTACAAATGATTTAGTAAGTCTCTATTTTCGGATATTAAAAACCTATCCGACCCTATGTACGGATTGTCTAGAATGGTTTGAATCCTATCAAAGCCGTTTTCCGTTAAGGGAAGAAGAATTTTATCTTTTATTAAGTCATTTAACCTTTCCAGAGCCCATTTATAAGTGTGTGCGCAGTTATACTGAACATAAACAAAGGAAATCTGAGCGGGAGCATGTCCAAGTTTTACAACGTGCTTATTGGCTGACGAAAAACATTGAATTTGTTTCCGTTAAACTTCTTGAGGCGGAACGAAAAAGAAAAGAGCAGGAAGAAGAAGAATCCCATACGGAGTGAAGTATGGGATTTTTTATCAAATACGCCTTGGCGCATTTGCTCCCAGATTTTATCGAGCTTGCTCGATAAATTTCCTTTGAAAATCGCATGTCTATGCCGGAGGTTATAACTTTATTCACCTTGGTTTACCTCCTTAAAAATGTATAAATTATGACATTTATTCTACTGCTAATTAAGTAGGTGACTCTAATGAATAAAGTTATATCATATCAAGGTGAAACGCAACGGCAAGTAATATTAAGATGGCTAAAAAAAGCACATCAAACGATGTTGGCAGAAAAATGGTTCGAACAGCTTGAACAATAGTGATGGGGATGATAAATTGGTGACATACATCTCGACATTGTCGCAGCCAATGAGGATAAGAGTATTTTCTAAAACGTCGTCCTCTCATGCTGATCTCTCCCTTCAAGGAATCCTATAAGTGTTTGTTCAAAAAGGTGGAAAAACTTCCTATAACTAAAATATGCTTGGAAAAGAAGAATAGTTCCTTTCAATTTTGTTATAAAAATTTTGTAACTAAATGCATGAAAGAGAATAAAGTATAAAAAACTTGGCTACCCTTATTGACAATACCTATTGAAATTTATAAACATTAGTAGTAGAATTCTAAAGTAAATATATAAATGCTTACATACGATGAGAGGGAAGAGTACATCGAATACCCCTTCAGAGAGAGAAATCATTAGCTGTGAGATTTCTTAGGAACGTTACGATGGAAGGTCGCCCTTAAGTAGCTTTTATGAAAAATGAGTAGTAAAAGCCGGTGAAAAGCCGTTATCTTTTCTTGAGAGCATAGATATCTTTTTTATCTATGAAAAAAGGTGGTACCGCGAATACACTCCATTCGTCCTTTTATTAGGATGAGTGGAGTTTTTTATTTTTTAAGGAGGTAAACTCATGGAAGGAAATGAAAAGACGTTATCAACAAAGTATGACCCGCAAGCAATTGAAGCGGGCCGCTATCAATATTGGTTGGATGGTAAATTTTTTGAAGCAAAAGACGATGCAGAGAAAAAACCATATACAATTGTCATTCCACCGCCGAACGTAACAGGAAAGCTTCACTTAGGGCATGCGTGGGATACAACCTTGCAGGATATCCTTACACGCATAAAAAGGATGCAAGGCTATGATGTTCTATGGTTACCAGGAATGGACCATGCTGGTATCGCAACTCAAGCCAAAGTAGAGGCAAAGCTACGTGAGGAAGGGAAATCACGTTATGACTTAGGGCGTGAAAAATTTGTAGAGGAAACGTGGAAGTGGAAGGAAGAGTATGCTAGCCACATTCGTGAACAATGGTCTAAGCTTGGTCTTGGCTTAGATTACTCAAGAGAACGATTCACACTTGATGAAGGACTTTCAAAAGCAGTTCGTGAAGTGTTCGTTACCCTATATAAAAAAGGTCTTATTTATCGTGGTGAATACATTATTAACTGGGACCCAGCAACAAAAACAGCCCTTTCTGACATCGAGGTAATCTATAAAGATGTTCAAGGTGCATTTTACCATATGCGTTATCCATTAGCAGATGGTAGCGGGTCTATTGAAATTGCAACAACTCGACCAGAAACAATGCTTGGGGATACTGCTATTGCCGTTCACCCAGAGGATGAGCGCTTCAAACACCTAATTGGTAAAACAGTCATTCTCCCAATCGTAGGAAGAGAAATTCCGATTGTTGGAGATGATTATGTTGATATGGAATTTGGTTCTGGTGCTGTTAAAATCACACCAGCACATGACCCTAATGACTTTGAGGTAGGAAATCGCCACAATCTTGAACGCGTTCTAGTGATGAATGAAGATGGGACGATGAATGCGAATGCTGGTAAATACCAAGGTATGGACCGCTTTGAATGCAGAAAACAAATTGTCAAGGATCTTCAAGAAGAAGGCGTCCTTTTTAATATTGAAGACCACCTTCATTCAGTAGGTCACAGTGAGCGAAGCGGAGCAGTTGTTGAACCATATTTATCCACACAATGGTTTGTAAAAATGCAGCCATTAGCGGATGAAGCGATTAAGCTTCAAACTCAGGAAGAAAAGGTACATTTCGTTCCAGAACGTTTTGAAAAAACATATCTACATTGGATGGAAAACATTCGTGACTGGTGTATTTCTCGTCAATTATGGTGGGGTCACAGAATCCCGGCCTGGTACCATAAAGAAACTGGTGAGGTTTATGTTGATCATGAACCACCAACAGACATTGAAAACTGGGAGCAGGACAAAGATGTATTAGATACATGGTTTAGTTCTGCATTATGGCCATTTTCAACAATGGGCTGGCCTGATAAGGATGCTGTGGATTTTAAACGATACTACCCAACTGGAGCTCTTGTAACAGGCTATGATATCATCTTCTTCTGGGTATCAAGAATGATTTTCCAAGGACTAGAATTTACAGGAAAACGTCCATTTAAAGATGTTCTCATTCACGGTCTAGTACGTGATGCAGAAGGTCGTAAAATGAGTAAGTCACTTGGTAATGGTGTTGACCCAATGGATGTCATCGCCCAATATGGTGCCGATTCCTTACGATACTTCTTATCAACTGGAAGTTCACCAGGCCAAGACTTGCGATTTAGTATGGAGAAGGTTGAAGCAACTTGGAACTTTGCGAATAAGATTTGGAATGCATCACGTTTTGCATTAATGAATATGGGTGATCTCAAGTTTGAAGACATCGACTTTAGTGGTGAAAAATCTGTTGCGGATAAATGGATTTTAACACGCCTAAACGAAACAATCGAATCAGTAACAAAGCTTGCTGATAAATATGAATTCGGTGAAGTAGGAAGAATATTATATAACTTCATTTGGGATGACTTCTGTGATTGGTATATTGAAATGGCGAAGCTTCCTTTATACGGTGAAGACGAACAAGCAAAGAAAACAACAAGATCAATTCTTGCATATGTTTTAGACAACACAATGAGACTGCTACATCCATTCATGCCGTTTATTACCGAGGAAATATGGCAAAACCTGCCACATTATGGCGAATCGATTACTGTTGCAAAATGGCCAGAAGTAAATCCTGAGCAATCCGATAATCAAGCAGCTGGGGAAATGCGACTATTAGTTGATATTATTCGCTCTGTTCGAAATATCCGTGCAGAGGTTAATACACCGATGAGTAAGCAAATCAAGTTGCACATTAAAGCAAAGGATGAAACAGTTCTATCACAATTAGAAAAGAATCGTTCTTATCTAGAAAGATTCTGTAATCCAAGCGAGCTTGTGATTGCAACAGAAATTACTTCACCTGATAAGGCAATGACTTCTGTTGTAACAGGGGCAGAATTATTCCTTCCACTTGAAGGCCTTATCAACATTGATGAAGAAATCAAGCGACTTGAAAAAGAACTAGATAAGCTTAATAAAGAGGTTGAACGCGTACAAAAGAAACTAGGCAACGAAGGTTTCGTGAAGAAAGCACCTCAAAAAGTAATTGATGAAGAACGCGCAAAAGAACAAGACTATCTTGATAAACGAGAAACAGTTCGTGAACGCATTACAGAATTAAGAGGCTAAATGAATAAAAGGCGAATCTATCATAGATTCGTCTTTCCTTCATTTTTATACGATTTATGGAGGAACGCAAATGATACAGACCTATGAAGAGGCACTTACTTGGATTCACGGGAGATTAAGACTTGGAATGAAGCCGGGGTTAGCCCGAATGGAATGGATGATGGAACGTCTTGATCATCCACAAGAAAAATTGAGGGCAATTCATGTAGCTGGGACAAATGGAAAAGGATCAACTGTTAGCTACATACGAAACATTTTACAAGAAGCAGGTTATAAAATTGGAACCTTCACTTCTCCATATATTGAGACCTTTAATGAAAGGATCAGTGTAGATGGAAAACCTATTTCAAATGATGAAATTGTCTCCCTTTTACAGGTGATAAAACCATTAGCAGAAGAGGTGGAGGAAACAGAACTTGGCGGTCCAACTGAATTTGAAGTGATCACTGCAATGGCACTTTATTATTTCGGGCAAAGTTCCGATATCGACTTTGTGATTATGGAGGTAGGATTAGGAGGAAAACTTGATTCAACAAATGTCATCAATCCTCTTGTATCTATTATCACGAGCATTGGCTTTGATCACATGAACATTCTTGGTGAGACAATCGAAGAAATTGCGGGAGAAAAAGCTGGAATTATCAAACCGAATGTCCCTGTTATAACAGCAGTTGAGCAGCAGGAAGCGATTGAAGTGATAAGTGCCAAGGCAAAAGAAGAAAGTAGCCCGTTTCATCAATTAGGTCAAGATTTCTTTATCCTTGATCATCAATCAGATGATGGAGAAGCTTTTACTGTAAAAACTCAGAATAAAACCTTTCAGAATCTACACATCTCAATGAAAGGTGCTCATCAGGTGAGAAACGCAAGCTTAGCAGTAATGGCAGTTCATATGTTACAAAATAGTGGTGCTGTACAACTAAAAGGCAATGAGCTTGCGGGAGGATTGGAGAAAACAAAATGGATTGGTCGATTTGAAGAGATTTCGAAGGAGCCACTTGTCATTCTAGATGGTGCCCATAATCCGGAAGGCATTAACAGCCTTGTTGATACAATAGAGACTCACTTGAATGGGAAAGATATCCACATTATTTTTAGTGCATTAAGCGACAAAAAATTAGACACGATGATTGAACAGCTTGAAAAAGCAGCTAACTCATTAACATTTACTAGCTTTAACTACCCAAGAGCAGCTAGCACCGGGGAACTTTACGAAAATTCTTCTGCCGGTGAGTTTATACTTACTGTGGATCATTGGCAGGAAGCAGTGAAAGCGGGATTAGAGCGAGTATCATCAGAAGAAAATGTTGCATTAGTAATAACGGGATCACTCTATTTTATTTCGGAAGTTAGGGAATTCTTAATGTCCAAATAATAATATATGAAAAATGAAGGGGCATCCTGCCCTTTTTTTTATGCAATTTTTCTATTGATAAGTAAAGTGACAAACTTTAACATGATTTTTGGTTTTATTACAAATAGCGATTAAATTCTCTTTAGTATTTTCCTATTTTCATATAAAATGATACATAAAGAATAGGTATATTTTACTATCTATTTTTAAGTGTTTACATAGTGTTTAATAAAATCATGTGTTTGAATCTGGGGACACTACAAACTAATCACTTTTTAAATAAAGAAGTCACATAAGAGTTGAGAGGGGGACAACCGTGCAGAAGTTACATTTAGTTAAAATTTTTAGCTTACTCTTACTTTGTGTTTTACTCCTATCTCTTTTTTCGACTATCGGAACAAGAACGTACCATGCGTTTTTTGCTGACAAAGAAGGAACAATGATTGGGCCTGTGGATGAACAGCTCGAAGAAATTGAGAATAACACTGATCAAATTGTCAAAAAGGATGATGACAACGTCGTATCCCAATCAGCAATTCGCGATCTAAATGACGAAAGTGAATTAATAAAATGGGTGAAAGAGTTTGGTATTGTCACTCTACCTGCAAACAAGCCATTTTCTCTGCTCTCGTTTTTAGTGGAAAGCGGTACGTCAACTAAATATTCAAATGAAGTATTAAGCGTAATTGCTACAGGTATATATTCGACTGTTTTATCTTCCAATTTTGAAATTATCGAGAGACATATTAGTGATCAGTTACCTTATTATGCCGATTTCGGTTATGAGGCTATGATTGAAAAAGAAATAAAGGATTTAATTATTCATAATGTAAATCCTCTCGAATATAAACTTATGTTTTCATTTAAGGATCATGAATTTAGTGTACAGCTTATTGGTCCTGAGCTCCAACAATCGATAAATGTGGTTATAGAAGATGAAGAATCCTTTAAACCTAAGATAATCAAGCAGTTTGATAGTACTTTACCTAGGGGAGAAATGGTTGTCAAACAGGAAGGGATATCGGGTCAAGTTGGTAAAATCTATCGCATCATTAAAGAGGTTGGTGTGGTAGATGAGAAAGTGAAGATAGCTGAGGATTATTATCCACCAATAAACACAATCGAAGCCCATAGTATATTGGTTCCGAAACCCCCTCAAAATCCGATCGATACTGAACTAGACGGAAATATTTCGAATCCAGATGCTGGTACTCCTGGAACTAATAATGAAACAAATGAAGAAGAAAATAATCAGGAATCTGGTAATGAAACAGACGAAGAGGAAAATACCGATTTATGGGAAGATCCTGATCCATTGCATTTACAAAAATCTTAGGGAGGGGACATTCCATGAGAAGAGCTCGCAAACGATTAGGAGATTTGCTTGTCGATGCTGGTCTTCTAACAGAGCAGCAACTAAAACAAGCTCTTGAAGATCAATCGGAATCACAAAAACTAGGGGATATTCTTCTTCAAAAAGGGTTTATTACAGAGCAACAATTAATTGAAGTTCTAGAATTTCAATTAGGAATACCACATGTGAGTCTATTTCGATATCCGATAGACACGTCGTTGACGTCATTGGTACCGAAAGAAATGGCAAGAAGACATATATTAATTGCCATTAGGAAAGAAGGAGACAAGCTTTTTGTCGCTATGGCAGACCCCATGGATTATTATGCTATAGAAGATTTACGTCTAACGACAGGATTTTATATCGAACCCGTCATAGCTTCTAAGGACGAGATCTTACGGGCAATTAATAAGTTTTATGATTTAGACGAGGGGGTAAGGGAGCTTTTTGCTGAAGCCACAGCGGAAATTGAAGAAGAGAAAATTACAAATGAGGATTCACCTGTTGTTAAATTAGTAAACCAAATCCTGCAAAATGCTGTTCAACAGCGAGCGAGTGATATACATGTGGACCCCCATGAAACAAAGGTTTTGCTCCGTTATCGTGTGGATGGTGTGCTCCGTACTGAACGGTCGCTACCAAAGAGTATGCAAGGCGTACTGACAGCACGTATTAAGATTATGGCAAACCTAGATATTACAGAAAACCGCATCCCGCAGGATGGTCGAATAAAAATAAATCTTGAAGCACATCATATTGACTTACGTGTTTCCACATTGCCAACGGTATATGGTGAAAAAATTGTAATGAGGGTTCTCGATTTAGGTAGCTCTCTAAATAATCTTTCTCAATTAGGATTTAATAATGTGAACCTAAAAAAATTTAAAAAACTAATTCAAAACCCGACTGGTATTGTATTAATAACAGGTCCAACCGGGTCAGGAAAATCTTCAACCCTTTACGCAGCTTTAAACCAGCTTAATTCTGAAGATGTAAATATCATTACAATTGAGGATCCTGTTGAATACCAGTTAGAAGGGATCAATCAAATTCAGGTAAATACTAATGTAGGAATGACATTTGCCAAAGGGCTTCGCGCCATTTTGCGGCAAGATCCTAATATCATTATGGTCGGAGAAATTCGTGACCAAGAAACAGCCGATGTAGCTGTTAGAGCATCATTAACGGGCCATTTAGTCTTAAGTACTCTCCATACGAACGATTCACTTGGTACGATTACACGCTTAATTGATATGGGTGTTGAACCATTTCTTGTTGCCTCATCGCTTTCCGGTGTAGTCGCTCAGAGATTGGTACGTCGTGTTTGTCGTGATTGTGGGCAACTGCAGGAACCAACTGTACGTGAACTAGAAATCTTCGCAAAGCGCGGTATTACTATTGAAAAAGTAAACCGAGGAAAAGGTTGTGGAACCTGTAATATGACGGGTTATAAAGGTAGAGTTGCGATTCACGAGCTGTTGGTGATTAATGATGACATGAGAAGGGCAATTATGAATCGAGAATCGTACACAACTCTTCGTGAACTAGCTATCAAAAATGAAACCATCTTTTTAATTGATGATGGAGTATTAAAAGTAAAACAAGGATTAACAACTACTGAGGAAATATTAAGAGTGACAACTGCTGAATAGGTGGGAAGTAAATGAAGGATAAAATTAATCAAATATTACATTCAGCACATGAGCATAAAGCTTCTGATATTCATATAACAGCTGGTGTTCCACCGATTTTTCGTATAAACGGTGATCTAAAAAGATACGGAAAAGAAATATTAAAACCACCTGTAATTGAGGAAATCGCAAAAGAAATTGTACATGAAGAAGTGTGGGTCCGCTTTAAAGAAAAAGGGGAGCTCGATTTTTCCTATGGTATTTCAGGTATTTCACGATTTCGTGTCAATATCTATATGCAACGGGGATGTCCAGCAATCGCATTTCGTGTGATCCCTACTTCAATCCCGACAATCGAAGATCTTGCGCTGCCTGACGTGCTAAAACGAATCAGTCAAAAGCCACAGGGCTTAGTGCTTGTTACAGGTCCAACCGGTAGCGGGAAGTCTACAACCCTTGCTGCTATGATTCAATATATTAATCAAACGATGAGTAAGCATGTTGTTACATTAGAGGATCCTATCGAATACCTCCACAAGCATGGGATGAGTATTATCGAACAGCGGGAGGTTGGCAGTGATACTCATAATTTTGCAAATGGTCTTAGAGCAGCACTACGTCAAGACCCTGACGTAATCCTTGTTGGTGAGATGCGCGACTTAGAAACGACTCAAACGGCAATAACAGCAGCAGAAACTGGTCACCTTGTGTTAGGAACCTTACATACAGTAAATGCTCCTTCTACCATTGACCGGATAATCGATATGTTTCCATTTGCACAGCAACCACAAATCAGGATTCAGCTTGCAAATGTATTAGTTAGTGTTATTTCACAGAGGTTATTCCCAACGATTGATAAAAAAGGTCGAAAGGCTGCTACCGAGATTTTATTAAATAATTCTGCAGTCGCAAATTTAATTCGGAATGAAAAAACTCATCAGATAAAAAATGTAATGCAAACAAGCCGTGCAGAAGGAATGCACACATTGGAATCTAATCTTTTAGACTTAGTCCGTGCCGGAGTGATTTCAAAGGATATTGCTCAACCATATTTACAGGAGTTAAATACAAATGCCTAGATTTAAATATGAGGGTAGAGATAAATTCGGTAGAAAATCCGGCACAATTTCAGGAACTTCTAAAAAGGACGCGATTGTTTCTCTTCGTGATAAAGGAATCCGAGTCATTTCGATTAATGAAGTACCGGAAACCTTATTGACGAAAGACATTGCGATTGGTAATCCAGTTAAACTAAGAGATTTTGTCATTTTTTTAAGACAGTTTGCAACCCTTATTAAAGCTGGTGTGACAATTGTTGATTCGATGCATATTTTGGCAAGCCAAACAAGCAGTAAACCTCTTCAGAAAGCTTTATTTGAGGTAGAAGTGGACTTAAGGGAGGGGATTCCCTTATCGGCTGCAACAGCCAAACATAAACGAATTTTTACAACCTTGTTTACGAATATGGTTCGCGTAGGAGAAGTAGGCGGAAATCTCGACGATACATTAGAAAACTTGGCCGTTTATTATGAAAAACAGAACAAAACAAGACAAAAGGTAAAGTCGGCGATGGCTTACCCAGCAGTAATCGGAATTGTTGCAGTAGCTGTCGTCATATTCTTACTAGTTTCAGTTGTTCCTACTTTTGTAGACATGTTTGCAGATTTTGGTGCGGAGCTACCAGGTATTACGAAATTTGTTTTAAATGCCAGTGTGTTTATGCAAAAATTTTGGTGGCTTGTAATTCTTTTAGGTCTTATTATTTATTTGTTTTTTATCTTTCTTAAGCAAAAACAAGAAACAAGATATTATCTAGATTATGCCACATTGAAAATGCCGATTTTTGGGAAGCTAATACAGAAGGCCGTTCTTGCGCGTATGACAAGAACATTAAGCTCGATGTTGAAAAGTTCAGTTCCCATCTTACAGGCGCTAACAGTAGTCGAATCTATTGTTGAAAATGAAGTAATTGCTAAAGTTATAAAACAATCAAGGCAAGCTCTTGAACAAGGAAAATCAATGACAGAGCCGATGAAAAAGCATTGGGCATTTCCTCCACTGATTACCCACATGATTGCTATTGGAGAAAGCACAGGTTCTTTAGATGAAATGCTCGGTAAGGTAGCTAACTTTTATGAAGATGAAGTAGACAATGCAACAGATCAATTAAAATCATTAATTGAACCTCTGATGATTGTATTTTTAAGTAGTATAGTAGGGACTATAGTCACAGCAATTCTAGTGCCAATGTTTGATATTTTTAACCAAATCCAGTAAAAAGGTAAAAATATCCATGGTTTTGTAAAGAAATGTTTAAAACTTTGTCATATCAAACAAAATTCTAGTGTTTTCAACAGCATTTGCTATTATAATAAATAGTAGATATAGACTAGTTCTTAAGGAGGAGATGGGGATATGCTTAATAAATATGTAAAAAATCAAAAAGGATTAACATTAATTGAGTTATTAGCGGTAATTGTAATTTTGGGGATTATTGCGGCAATTGCGGTTCCGGCGATTGGGAATGTGATTGAAAAGTCCCGTAATGATGCTGTTCATGCTGATGCAACTCAAGTATTAAATGCTGCCAAACTTTATGTTGCTTCAGAAGCACCAACATCCACTGTAACTTTCGATAATGATACATCAACTACTGCAATCGATAATGGATTAGAAGACTATTTAGAAAATATTGAATCATACTCAATAACAATTACTGTTGAAAACGGAGAATACAGATATACTGATATCCATGTTGAAAAAGATGAGCGCGAAGTAACTTATCCTACGGAACAAAACCTATTGAATCGAGATGTAGATGTAACTCCAGTAACTCCGGCAACTTAAATTTTGAATTTTATATAACTATATAAGAAGTCTCATTTATGGGACTTCTTTACATAAGGAATTGATTGTTGTGATTTTACTTTATATTTACTTTTTTGTTGTAGGGTTAATTTTAGGCTCCTTCTTCAACGTAGTCGGCCTTCGTACCCCAATTGGCGAATCAATCGTACGACCACGATCTGCGTGTCCAACTTGTAAGCACCAGCTTACCGCAATTGAATTAGTACCTGTCTTTTCATACATATTGCAAGGAGGCAAGTGCAGAAATTGTAAAACACGTATATCACCGATTTATGCTTCAATCGAATTTGCTACTGCAATTCTTTTCACGATTTCACCAATGCTGGTGGGATGGTCAAAAGAATTGATCATCGCTTGGACCTTGATATCTTTATTAGTGATTATTTTTGTTTCAGATATTACATACATGATTATCCCAGATAAGGTGTTACTATTCTTTGCCCCATTACTTCTCATTGAACGGATTTTTATTCCACTCGACCAGTGGTGGGACATGATTGCAGGAAGTGTCGTTGGGTTTCTTCTGCTATATCTTATTGCAATCGTTAGCAAAGGTGGAATGGGTGGGGGAGATATCAAGCTATATGCCGTAATCGGAATTGCATTAGGTTGGAAGCTAGTCCTACTTTCATTTTTCCTTGCCACCCTTATTGGAACAATTCTTGGATTAATTGGGATTGCATTTGGCAAAGTAAAAAAGGGAAAACCAATGCCCTTTGGTCCTTCCATTGTCATTGGCACGCTTATCGCTTATTTTTTTGGCCATGAGCTGATCGCTTTGTATATAGATTTACTAGGATAAGGGGATACATAATGGCTTTTTCATTGTTTTCATCAAGTAAAATTGCAAACATTATTTTAAAAGATCATGCTATTCGCTATGTGGGTGTGAAACGGTCCAACCCTATTACTGTTCAAAAGTTTCGTGAAAAATACTTACCCCCTGGTATTATTCAAGACGGAAGAATTATGGAAAGAGACACATTACACTTAATATTAGAAGAATGTGTAACAGATTGGGGGATAAAAAATACTCAAGTTCAGTTCGTCATCCCAGATCCATTTGTTGTGATTCGGAGGATTTCAATTCCTATTGAAGTTAAGGATGATGAGATTATCGGATATATATATTTGGAGCTTGGGGCAACCATTCATCTACCTTTTGATGAGCCTGTTCTTGATTTCAAAGTACTATCAGAAGATGAAAAGAAAAAAGAGGTTCTAATATTTGCAGCTCCTGAAGATGTTGCATTTGAATACTCTTCTATATTGGAAGATGTCTCATTAAAACCAATTGCTGCTGATATTTCACCACTTTGTATGTATCGACTCTTTCATTTTTGTCAAAAAACAAATGAAGAGGAGCATTCCTTATTGCTTCAATTTGATTTACAATCCGCTAACTTAAGCATTTTTCACCAGGATATTCCTTTGTTCATGAGACATCTGACATTGGAAACATCGATTAATGATTGGGATATTCAACAAAATTCTACTAATACCCTAGCGGATATAACATGGAATAGTCATCGTAGTAAATTAGAGGTTCTCATTGATGAAATGATTAAAGAAATCGAACATGTGATGAATTTTTATAGTTTTAATATGACGCAGGGTAAAGAACGAATTACAAAGATTCTTGTTAGTGGGGATCATCCAAATCTTCCGGACATCAGTTCTACACTCATGGACAGATATGAAATTCCGGTAAATAATATTGATAAATTTGATAAACTGCCTAGTCATTATTTTCTACCATTAGGATTAGCTCTTAAAGAGGTGTAAGGATGCTTGTAGATATTAATTTACTGCCAAGAAAAGAATTTAAAAACCGAGCTAAATTACTACCCCTCATTCTTATTATCAGTGTAGCTTTAATTGGCTTCCTGTTTATTTTTATTCAATATAAAAATGCAACTTCACTAGAAGAAAAGCTAACAAAACAAATTACAACTATACAAGAAACTCGGGCTGCAATAGAACAAAAAGATGCCTCAGACAATCAGTCAAATAATGTGATTAATCTAGATAAAGCAGTGGTATGGGCAGATGGTTATTTTGTAGAAACTGTGCCGATTTTAAATCATTTAACAGAATTATTACCTGAACGAGGCTTTGTTCAAAACTTTTTATATGCAGAGAATGGAGTCGTTTCGTTAGAAGTTCAGTTTGACACTAACACTGAGAATGCCCATTATTTAGCGTTACTTACAGATTCTCCAGTTATCGAATCTGCACGACTGTTAACCGTTTCAACTACCCCAATTATCGAGGAAGATGAAGGGGCAATTAATACGAACGAGACAAAAGCTGAGACGAATAATGACATTAAAGAAACTGAGGCTATAACCGATAATAATATAGAATCAGATCAAAATACTAATATTTTACCTAGGTATTTTGCTCAATATGAAATCACTTTTGATAAGAGTGCCATTAAGTCATTGCAGGAGGGGAAATAATTATGACTCTCCATTTTTCACGTAAACAAATAATTTATTTGGTACTAGCGATGGTCTTTTTATTCGGTGTTTTTTATTTGACATATTTCCTTCTAGTAAAACCCGTAAAGCTGAAAATAGCCCAATTAGAGAACAGTGTCAAAACAGAACAAAGACTATTAGAGGTCATTTCTGATCAACGTACGAATGAAGGGCCGGTTATTAGCTCAACAGAAATTCAAAAGAGAATACCGGTTATTCCTTTAGTGGAGCAAATCGTTTTGGATGTCGGTCGTGCTGAAACTTTATCAGAAAGCCGAGTTATCAATATGTCCTATAGTGAGAGTGAATTTACTATAATTGATGAAATACAACCCGATGAACTTCAAGAGGCAACGAATCCTGACAATGCGACGGAAAACAATCAAGGAAACAATGATAACGGAACAGATCAACAGACTGAGGAAGAGGAGGTAGTTGATCCAGAACTAATAAATGGGCTCAACCAAATAACCGTTACCTTACAAGTCCAATCACCAAGTTATGTTGAATTGGAGAAGTTCTTATCAGCTCTTGAACATCAAACGAGAATAACTAGGGTTAATTCATTGAGTTTTACAGGTACTCCAGAGCTTGTGTCAGTGGATCAAGTAGCTGAACAACTCGTTTATGATGTAACTATTTCAACATTTTATATGCCTAAGTATACGGAGCTTGCTGATGAGGCGCCAAAACTAACCGTTCCACCTCCTAGCAATAAGAAGAATCCATTAGCTCCAGGTTTGGAAATAAAAGACGAGAAAGATCAGTAATTTCAATAGAAAGAGGTGATAACAGCTTGGAATCTCTTGTAATTGCATTAATATCTCTTTTACTTGTTCTACCTATTATTTATTTTTTACCACTTGGGTTTACTAGGAAGGGAAAATTACTTATTCTTTTTTGTGCATTTATCGTATTTATCATTGGAATTGCTGCGCGAACTGTGATGGGCGTATGGCAAATAGGCTTAGTGTTAATACTGCTAGCTATAGGGTTTTCATATTTAATAAGTAAAAGATTTGGAACACAGCTCTTTCTTCGTACCGAAAATACATCAGGTATTGAAGATAAAGTGATCAAATTTGAAATTGAAGATGACCTTGAAGAAGAAATTCGTAGTCAAAAAAAGCATGAAAAAGACGAGGATCTAGTTTCAGAGCAAGAATTATCCTCTCCTCAAACGCAAGAAGTGGAAGATGAAATTGAAGAGGAAATTGAAACAATGGATAATCAAAACGAAGATGACTTCGAGTTGGAAAATGTGTATGTAGAAAATGAAGAACCTGAAAATACATATGAGATTGTTACAAATGATGAGAATCCAAATACTGATTTTGATGACTTGCTTAAAGAAATCGAAATGGAATTAAATGATAGCAATAATGAAATCCAAGATAACATTGAAATAGTTGAAGCATCAGAAGAAACGGAAGAAATACAACCGATTGAATTAGCTGAAAGTGAAGATGAGGTTTTACATAGCATCCCACCAGCACTTGAAGAAATTCAATTTGATAGTTTACAAGTGAGCAGTGACGAACCACCAAATGAAGAAAGTGAAATAGAGGAAATCTTAAATTTTGAGACAATTAATCATGAAATAGAAGAGATCGAGGTTTATTCAGCGGAAGAGGATGACATTATTATAGAAAATGAACCTGAAATTAAGGAACAACTACATAATCAAATTGAAGGAATCAACGAAATAGAAGAGATAGAAGACCTTGAAGTAGTCGAACTAGAATCTCAGCAAAACAACGAAACAGAGATTGACCATTCTAGTTCCGAATTTGTGGATGTTATTGATAGAGAAAACCATATTCAGGAACAACAAGAAAATCATAATGAACTAAGCCATCAACTTTTTACAACTATGATCTCTCAAATAAAACTTACTCGGAATAAATTATCAAATACTCAATACGAAAATTTGATAGTGGATCACCTTCATCCGGAATTTAACGATCACGATTATTATACCTTTGTCAGTTTATTAATTGATCATTATATAAAAACGAAGCAATACGATGAACTTTACTCATTAATTTCTCAAAATAAGGGCAGATTTGAAAAATACCCTGTTATTTTACAGGAAATTAACTTTTTGTTAAAAGAATATTGCAATATATGACGAAAAATAGCGAAAAGCATGGTAAAATGAATGGAAAAAGCCGATGTTTAAAAATAAATAGGTGTGGTGAATGATTTATGAAAAAAAGTGTTGAAATAGTTGGGTTACCAATCATTAGTATTATAGATGGAATAGAAATAGGAAAAGTAAAATCTTTAGTTATTAACCCTGAAAAAGGTTCAGTCGATTTCCTTACAATTGAACACGAAGATTGGCAGGTAAGTGTAAAAGCCATCCCATTCAAAAGAGTAATCGGAATCGGGGAGTACGCAGTTACAATTGAAAGTGAAAGCTCAGTCATTGATCTTAATGAAATTCCAATTGCGAATTCACTTGTAAATAAAAAAATTAAAATTACAAATACAAAAGTAATGACTCGAAAAGGTCAGTTATTAGGAGAAGTCCTTGAATATTATGTTGATGATGAAACCGGAAATCTTTTAGGAACATTATTAAAAGTTTCCGGCAATGAAGTTGTCTTAGCATCAGATTCTGTTCTTACATATGGTAGAGACATTATCATTGTTGAAGAGGATGCTTCTTCTAAATTCTTTGATTCAGTCGAATCTTTAGAAAATCCACAACTAGAATCTACTGAAAATCAGAAAGATGTAGATATAGAAGAACTACTACCTGCAGCAACAGAAGCACAAAGTCCGTTTGATGAAATTAATGCTTCAATTGATCAGCACGAAGAATCTGAGTCAAAGGCACTGCGCTTAAAACAAGTTGATCTTCTTTACGGTAAAATTGTCAAAAAAGATATTCTGGACAATGAAGGAAATGTTTTAATTCCATCAGGAACTCATCTATCAGTTGATGATATTATTAAGGCTCAAGATCAAGGTCCAAGCGTGTTTGTTGAATTGTCAATGAATGTTGAAGAATAGACCCACATTTAGTGGGTTTTTTACGTTTATAGCTGTCCCAAAAAACCACCAAATGTTTTTACTTGTAAGAATTTGACGAAAACCTCTAGTAACAAGACGACAAATGTCTTGTTCTTTTTTTTTTTATGTATGGTAGGATTGACAAAAAGTAGAGCGTTTCCCTTAATAGGTGGTGAAAATATGGACAAGCACAATCGGATTTCGATTAAAATTAATGGTAAGGATTCAAAGGTTAAAAAAGAAAAGAAAGAAACAACTGATTTTGTCGAAACGGAAAAACCTCATATTTTTGTAGAGAATGAAGAGGTTGCCGCGGCACAAGAGGAAGAAGAGGACAAGTTTAGCTGGGTTCTACCAGATGAAAGCTTGAAAAATCATTCCCATAAGGAAAAAGAGATTCCGGTGATCCCGATTGAAGATTTACGACATTCAAAAGGCACTAGTAGCATTCCGTATTTACCGAAAAAGAAAAAAGGATTTACACTATTCACTATTAAGCAATTGGCTATTTCTATTGTTTTAGCAATTGTCCTTGGAAGTGGATTTGGGATCATGATTTTAAAAGTAGTTGAGGATGTAAATGCTGGACCTGTGGAAAACGAGGCACCTCCAGTACAGGTTGCTGATGATAGCCCACCTCCTGTTGGGAAACAGGATGATGCGCCAGTGAGTGGCCAGACTGCGATTGATTTAGAAAACTTAACCACAGGGGTAGTCCAGGGAGGAAAATTTTCAACTGCTGAATCTGCAAATACAACTGTAAGTGAAATAAAAGGAAAGGGCTTTGCGGCGACTACTGTTAACATGGATGGTGCTTTCTTTGTAATTGCCGGAATAGGAGCTGAACAAGGAGTAGTAAGTGAGATTAAGTCGAAATACAAAGAAGCCTTTCCGGAATTTTTTACAAAAACATACGAAATTCCTGGTGGCTCCTATACAAATGCAGGAAAAGCTGATTCAGAGGCAATCAAAGTAGACCTGCCAGTATTTAAGGAATTAGCAGCACTTTCTTCCCAGGCTTTCGGAACAGGGGAAATCGATAATGGACAATGGGAGAATCTATCGAAACAAATAGCAACGGTAAAAGATATCAAGACGGACAGCCTACATGCACAGCTTAAGGAATTCCATACAAACATCCAGTCTGCTTTTACACAACTAGAGGAATACAAGAATGGCGGCGACCAAAAAGCTTTATGGCAATCACAGCAATCATTATTAAATGCTTATCAAGCCTATACTGTTTGGATTTCGGAATTAAGCTAGACAAAATTCAATTTTTTAGTGAAAATGGAAAGGGGATATCTACTCCTTTCCTTTTTTATTGCCTGATTTTCTTGGCTTTTACATAAAGGGATCAATTTTCTCAAACAATAAATCATCTAGAAAATTACATTTTACATAATTGTAGAGTGATGATTTGTTTGTTACGATAAACAGGTATCTTCCAATCTGAAAAAAATGAAAAAGGGTGAATTTAACATGCAACACCTCGTTTTAGCCTCAGGTTCTCCACGACGAAAAGAACTTCTTAGAAATGTGAAACTTTCCTTCGATGTTTCCGTCAGTAATATTGATGAATCCATTGACGAAACTCTCACTCCTGAAGAAAAAGTCATGACAATTGCCTTAAAAAAAGCAAAGGCAATTGAAAAACAATTCCCAGATTCCTATATCCTTGCAGCAGATACAGCTGTTGTGTTTCAAAACCAATTTTTAGGTAAACCTAAAACTGAACAGGAATCAATACAAGTATTAAAAAATTTATCAAATCAAACACATGAAGTCGTAACAGGAGTTGCGATTCTTTTTAAGGACACGCAAAAATTGTTCTTTGAAAGAACAGAAGTGACGTTCTGGGATCTAACAGATGAGGAAATTCAAGCATATGTTGCTTCAGGCGAACCAACGGATAAAGCAGGTTCATATGGAATTCAAGGACTTGGATCTGCACTTGTTAAACAGATTAAAGGCGACTATTTTTCTGTAGTGGGATTGCCTGTATCACGAACCCTTCGTGAGCTAAGAGACCTAGGGTTTTACAGCTAATGATTATCAATTTACGAAGAAAGAATGCGACTATTTCAATATGCTAAAAAAGCAGGCTAGATTCCATAGGAGTCTAAAACTTTAATACGAAAGTGGGATCCAAGTATCTAGGACAATGGATAGGAGGAACCTTTTTTGAAATCTTCAGCACTCATGATTCGAGATTATCCTCAAGAGGAAAGGCCGCGGGAACGGTTGGTTTCTGACGGTGCCGACAGTCTTTCAAACCAAGAACTTTTAGCCATTCTTTTACGAACAGGATCAAAGGAAGAATCGGTCATTCAACTTTCAAACCGCTTACTACATCATTTTGAAGGTCTTCGTTTATTAAAGGACGCATCTGTCGAAGAAATAACCTCCATTAAAGGCATCGGAACGGCAAAAGCCGTACTAATAATGGCGGCGATTGAGCTTGGCCGCAGAATTGGCAAACTTCAATATGAAGATCGGTATGTCATTAGGTCCCCAGAGGATGGAGCTAAGTATGTGATGGAGGATATGCGTTTTTTAACACAAGAACATTTTGTTTGTCTTTACCTGAATACGAAAAATCAGGTGATTCATCGACAAACAATTTTTATCGGAAGTCTTAATGCTTCGATTGTGCATCCGAGAGAAGTATATAAGGAGGCCTTTCGAAGATCTGCAGCATCCATCATTTGTATTCATAATCATCCTTCCGGAGACCCGGCACCGAGTCGGGAAGACATAGAAGTCACGAAGAGGCTTGTTGAGTGTGGTAGGATAATCGGCATTGAGCTATTGGACCATTTAATCATTGGTGAACACAAATATGTCAGTCTCAAAGAAAAAGGCTATGTGTGACTATTAATTTTTAATTTTGTACGATATAATTATGGTTATGAGTTTTTCGCATGTTAACCCATTTTATTCGCGTATCAGAAAGGAAGATACATATTATGTTTGGAATAGGTACAAGAGACCTTGGTATAGATTTAGGAACGGCAAATACACTTGTTTTTATTAAAGGAAAAGGCATTGCAGTAAGAGAGCCATCTGTCGTCGCAATGCAAACAGACACAAAGCAGATTGTAGCTGTAGGGAATGACGCTAAAAACATGATTGGACGTACACCAGGCAATGTTGTTGCACTTCGTCCGATGAAGGATGGTGTTATTGCTGACTACGAAACAACAGCAACAATGATGAAATATTACATTAATTCAGCAGTTAAAACGAAAAACTTTTTCTCAAGAAAGCCATATATTATGGTTTGTGTACCATCGGGTATTACAGCGGTTGAACAACGTGCGGTGATTGATGCAACCAGGCAGGCTGGTGCAAGAGATGCATACCCTATCGAAGAGCCTTTTGCAGCTGCCATTGGAGCAAATCTTCCAGTATGGGAACCTACAGGTAGCATGATTGTCGATATCGGTGGAGGAACGACAGAAGTTGCGATTATCTCTTTAGGTGGAATTGTTACGAGCCAGTCAATTCGTATAGCTGGTGATGAAATGGACGATGCAATAATTCAATATATTCGTAAAACCTATAACCTCATGATTGGGGATCGCACAGCTGAAGCAATAAAGGTTGAGATAGGCTCAGCCGGTGCTCCCGAGGGTGTTGAAAACATGGAAATTCGCGGAAGAGATTTATTAACAGGACTACCAAAAACAATTGAAATCACGGCCGAAGAAATTGCTAATGCCCTTCATGACACTGTGTATGCGATTGTCGATGCGGTTAAAAATACACTTGAAAAGACGCCACCTGAGTTAGCAGCAGATATTATGGATCGTGGAATTGTTTTAGCGGGTGGGGGAGCCCTGTTACGCAATTTGGATAAGGTTATCAGTGAGGAAACAAGTATGCCAGTTCTCATTGCTGAAAATCCATTAGATTGTGTAGCAATTGGTACTGGTAAGGCGCTTGATCATATTCATTTATTTAAAGGGAAATCAAGGATTTAAGATAATGAACCTAATATAGTGGGGAGTATTTTCCCCACTATATGTGTTGAAATCTAAAGTTTAGTAAGAGGGTGTAACACATGCCACAATTTTTTCTCAATAAGCGATTAATTATTTTACTTGTTTGTATCATCGTTCTAGTGGCATTGATTGGATTTTCATTAAAAGAGCGTGACAAATTAACTTGGCCAGAACAGTTTTTAAAGGATTCAGTTGGTTGGGTTCAAAGTATATTTCATCAACCCTCTCAAGCCATTGCTGGATTTTTTGATAATGTCAATCATATTCAACATACATTTGAAGAGAATAAACTCTTAAAAGAAAAACTTGATTCCTACGGTAAATTAGAAGCAAAAGTACAGGAATTAGAGAAAGATAATCTAAAATTACGTGATGTTCTGGAAAAAACGGATTCACTTGATCACTTTAATAAAATACAGGCTACTGTAATAGGTCGGAATCCTGAACAGTGGCATGAAATTATTACGGTTAATAGAGGCACGCGGCATGGAGTAAAAGTTGACATGGCTGTTATCACCTCAAAAGGTCTAGTTGGTAAAGTAAAACACGCAAATAAATTTACATCGACCATCCAATTATTGAGCTCTCCAAATCGTATCAATCGCATCTCCGCTTATATTCAAGGGGAAACAAAGATTATGGGGTTAATCGAGGGGTATGACGAAGAAAAAGAAGCTCTTCTATTTAAAATCAATACGCCAGACGAAAAGATTGAAAAGGATCAAAAGGTACTTACCTCGGGCCTCGGTGGAATCTTCCCTAGTGAGCTGTATATTGGTGAGGTCATGGACGTAGTTCCTGATGATTATGGATTAACAAAGACAGCATATATTAAGCCGGCCGCTGACTTTTATGAAATTGATCATGTTATTATTGTTGAAAGAACGATGATTGTTCCAAATGAAGAGGAGGAAGAATCGTGAGGCGTTTCGTTCTTCCCTTTATTTTGTCTTTCGTTTTTTTATTCGAGAGCAGCTTTGTAGATTTAGTCCCAGCAGACATCTTTCATAAGGAAAATGTCTATGTACCTCGGTTTTTATTTGTCTTGATTGCTTTTATTACAGTCTATTTAAATAAACCAATGGGGCTTATTTATGGGGTCATTTTTGGTCTTCTTTACGATATTGTTTATACTGAAATACTTGGAGTTTATTTGTTTCTATACACACTTATGGCCTATCTTATTTCCTGGGCAAGTAGGATTCTACAAACTAATATTTTAGTCATCTCCTTTTTAAGTCTGATTGGGATAGTAGCTTTGGAATTTTGTGTATACGGTATAAACAAGGCAATCGGCACAGCTTCCCTATCAGTTGAACAATTTTTACAAATCCGTATTTTGCCGACTATCCTATTAAATAGTATATTTATACTAGTAATTGCTTATCCATTTAAGAAATTACTAGGAAAGCTACATATAGAAGAGTGATTTGATTCTTTCAAAAAAAACTTTGAGATTTAACAGGAAAATGGGAGTCTTTTGTTGAAGTATATTATCGTTGAGGTGAACGTCGTGAAAGGACAAAAACAGCAGTATGTTACTATAAAAGGGACAAAAGACGGACTAACGTTGCATCTCGATGATTCTTGTTCATTTAAAGAACTGATCTCAGACCTTGAGATTAAGCTTTCCTTGAATCGCAAAACGAATGATGATGTTCCGTTTGTTCCTGTTAAAGTAAGAATTGGCAATCGTTTTTTAACACAAGATCAAGAAGAAGAAATACGGTCTATCATTCGAAATAAAAAACATTTAGTTGTGGATGTTATCGATAGTAATGTCATAACAAAACAAGAAGCTGAAGAGATGAAAAAAAAGCATGAGATCGTTTCAGTTGCAAAGGTAATTCGTTCTGGACAAGTACTTAAAGTAGATGGAGACCTTATGCTTGTCGGCGATGTAAATCCTGGAGCAACTGTTATCGCAGGCGGTAATATTTTTATCTTAGGTTCATTACGCGGAATTGCACATGCTGGTTTCTTTGGTAGAAAAGATGCAGTCATTGCAGCGTCAGTTATGAAACCAACACAGCTACGAATTGGTGATATAATGAATCGAGCACCAGACTCTGTTCAAACAGATACGAATATAATGGAATGTGCATATGTGGACGATAATGAGACAATTGTAGTAGATAGATTGCAACAGTTAACTCATTTAAGACCTAATTTAACAAGGTTAGAAGGGGGAATCTAGCTGTGGGAGAGGCTATAGTTATAACATCAGGAAAAGGTGGAGTCGGTAAGACGACTACGTCTGCTAATGTAGGCACTTCCTTGGCTGTGCTAGGGAAACGGGTGTGTTTAATAGATACAGATATTGGCCTGCGAAATCTAGATGTTGTCATGGGTTTAGAGAACCGCATCATATATGATTTAGTTGACGTTGTTCAAGGTCGTTGTAAGCTTAAACAAGCTTTAGTAAAGGATAAAAGATTCGATGACCATCTATATTTACTGCCAGCTGCCCAAACAAGTGATAAAACAGCAGTAGAACCTAGCCAAATGAAGAAATTGGTCGAAGAGTTAAAACAAGATTTTGATTATATTATTATCGACTGTCCTGCTGGTATTGAACAAGGCTTTCAAAATGCTGTTGCTGGAGCAGACAAGGCAATTGTTGTAACAACACCTGAAATTTCAGCAGTTCGGGATGCTGACCGTATTATTGGGTTACTAGAAAAAGAGGAAATTGAGCCACCACGCCTTATCGTAAATCGTATTCGAAATCATATGATGAAGACAGGCGAAATGCTTGATCTCGATGAAATTGTTACACATCTTTCAATTGATCTAATTGGAATTGTTTCAGATGATGATGAGGTCATCAAAGCTTCAAATAGCGGTGAACCAATCGCATTAAATACTAGCAGTAAGACAGCAATCGCCTATCGAAATATAGCACGAAGAATTTTAGGAGAATCAATACCACTCCAGTCTCTTGAAAATGACCAATTGGGTATGTTCTCAAAGATTAAGAAATTCTTTGGTGTCCGTTAAACCACCTTTGTGATAAGGTGGTTTTTTATCTTTGATAGAAAATTATAATAAGAGATTTTAGAAAAACTAACATTATTCATAAGAATTAGGTCCTGATTTTCCTCTCAAAATGCTTGTTGACTAGGGGGCATTACCTAGTATGGAAACAAAACTAGGAGGAATAAATTACCAACTTGAGCCCGTTCCTAGGATTCTTAAAAATACAGTAAGGAAAAAATAATCATTTTTTAATAATAAATAATGAACTTGTAACAAATATGCCATTCTTCCTAGCGTGTGTGTTACAAGTATTACATTTGTAAAGATATAGTAATATCCCCATTTTATTTGAAAACCCCCATAAAAATACCTTTCTAACGAATATATATTTCTTCGTTCTAAACTCCTAAATTATCTATGGTAAAATAAGTAAAAATTACCAAATTCTCAATATTCAAAATATTATCTCATTATTCGACACTTTTTCCTCTTTGAAAAGGCTACAGTTAATGTGTACCTGTACTTCTACATAATGCGGTTTCTACTGGAAAATCCGCGATTTCTATCTAGAGAAAAAATGGGGGGAACTACCCGAAGCATTTGGAGTATAGGAATTCGAGAGAAGGAGGTAACTTACTTATTCACTAAAAATTTTAAAAGGGGGAAGCCTGATGAGGAGGAACGGGAAACGTAGGTTAACGAAGGTTGCAAGTGTGTTAATGTGTGCACTTCTACTTGTACCAAGTGTAGCGTCACAGGCATTTGCACAATCAAAAGATCCTTCAATATCCTATCTAGGAAGTAAAAATGAAGTAGCCTCAAGTAAAATTTCGGAAAGCTTAAAAGACCAGTTTGCTAACGACAATATGGTTACATTCCTTGTTAAATTCAAGGAACAGGTGGATTCAAAAGAAGTAGCAAATGAAGCAACTAAAAAGGCAAGTTTACAAAAAGCTACTGTAGCTCAAACGAAATCCATAAAGAGAAATGCTATCGTTTCGGAACTTCGAACAACTGCAATAGAAACACAAGGTAATGTAAAGGCGTACCTTGAAAAGGAAGAGGCTGCTGGTAATGCAAAGGATATTAAATCCTTCTTCATTGTAAACGGAATGGGACTAACTGCTACTAAGGAAGTTATGGAAAAAATCGCTTCATTCCCTGAGGTTGAAAAGGTGTTACCAAATGAAACACGTCAATTACATGCTCCAGCTAAAGTGGAGACATCGGTTGCAGTTGAATCAAAAGCAAGCCCTCAAAACATTGAATGGAATATTGATCGTGTAGGTGCTCCGCAAGTTTGGGAAATGGGAATTGATGGATCAGGTACAGTTGTAGCTAGTATTGATACTGGTGTTCAATGGAACCATCCGGCACTAATGGAAAAATACCGTGGCTATGATCCTGCCAATCCAAACAATCCGAATCATCAATATAGCTGGTTTGATTCAACTTCGGCTGGCCGGTCTGCTCCATATGATGATATCGGGCATGGAACTCACGTTACAGGAACAATGGTTGGAGCTGAGCCGAATGGTGCGAATCAAATTGGGGTTGCTCCAGGTGCGAAGTGGATTGCTGTAAAGGCCTTTACATCTGCAGGCGGAACAGATTTTGACCTAATTGAAGCTGGAGAGTGGATTATTGCTCCAGGTGGAAATCCAGATATGGCTCCAGATGTTGTGAACAACTCATGGAGTGGAGGACGAGGATTAGATGAATGGTATCGTCCAATGGTTCAAAACTGGAAAGAAGCGGAAATTTTCCCGGAATTCTCTGCAGGTAATACAACATTATCGAATCCGGGTGGACCAGGATCGATTGCAAATCCTGCAAACTACCCAGAATCATTTGCCACAGGAGCTACAGATATCAATAATCGTTTAGCTAGCTTCTCGTTACAAGGTCCATCACCATATCCAGGAGATATGAAACCTGATATTTCAGCACCGGGAGTGAACATTCGATCTTCAGTACCTGGGAGTAGTTATGAGGGTGGATGGAACGGAACATCAATGGCTGGACCTCATATTTCTGCCGTAGTAGCCTTATTAAAACAAGCAAATGCATCATTAACAGTTGATCAAATCGAAGAAATTATCACAACAACTGCAACACCTTTAACTGATAGTACTTTCTCAAGCTCTCCAAACTTTGGTTACGGATATGGATTGGCTAACGCTTATCTAGCTGTATCCTCCGTTGCTTCTGGGCTAGGGAAAATTAAGGGTCAGGTTGCAAAAGACGGTGCGGATGAAGCAGCACCAACTTATGAGCATACAGCGCCGAGCGAAACATATGCAGGTATGGATTTACCACTTTCTATTTCTGTCCAAGACAATGTAAGCATCACTTCTGTTGTTCTTCAATACGAAAATCAAGCTGGTGAATGGGTGAATGTAGCAGCTACTCAAACATCCGGTACTTACAAAGAAGGAACTTACGAGGCAGTTATTCCAGGGGAAGAAATTTCAGTGCCTTCTGTTTCTTATCGTTGGCAGGTTGTTGATTTTGGCCAAAATGATGTAACAACAGATGTTTATGAAGTTTCTGTTCAACCAGGAATTTCAGTAGGATATTTCCAAGACTTTGAATCTACTCCTGTAGGTTGGTTCTCCTATGGTGCTGAAAATTCTTGGCAATGGGGTGTTCCAACAAGTGGTCCAAATGGTGCTTTTTCAGGCGAGAAAGTTTATGCTACAAATCTATCAGGAACATATGCTAGTCGAGCTAATATGACTCTAGTAATGCCTCCAATAGATATACCGGCTGAAGGTCCTGCATATTTACAATACATGAACTGGTACAATCTTGAACGTAACTGGGATTTCGGTCATGTATTCGTTTCAACAGATATGGAAAACTGGACACAGCTACGTCGTATTACAGATATATCTTCAGGCTGGCAGTCTGCAGAAGTTGATTTATCTACGTATGCAGGCCAAAGAATTTATATTGGATTTAACGTTACAACAGATGGAAGTGTAGTTCGTGATGGATGGTACATTGATGATGTGCGTCTATCCAATGAGCCACTTACAGTAGGAAGTACAGATCAATCAGGAGAAGTGCCAACTAAAGGTGAAGCTTTAGTTGATCTTAAAGAAGGGGAAAAAGTGGACCCAGCAAAAATTAAGCCTGAAGGTTCTCACATTAACATGAAGGAAGTCAATGTTGATAAAGTTAACCCACAGGCATTACCATTGAATGCTCAGGTAAGTATTGTTGAATCAGGTAGATCTGTTACAACTAACCCTGCAACTGGAGCATATGAATTAATTCATGGAACAGGAGACTTTACAGTAGTTGCGGAAAGCTATGGATATCATTCATCACAACAAACTGTGACAGTTGAGGCAGATGGTGAGGCAGTAGCCAATTTTGTGCTAGAGGAAAAAGCTCAAGGAACTGTATCTGGTACTATTACAAATGCAGCAACAGGTCAACCAGTTTCAGGTGCAACCTTGTTACTTGTTGAAGATGCAAATATAACTCCTGTTGAGACTGATGAAAATGGTCAATATTCACTTACAGCTTATGAGGGTACTTATACTGTTCGAGTAATGGCACCTTCTTATTACAGTGAATCATTTGAAGTAGTCCTTGAAGGAGATGGAGCTTTAGAACAAAACGTAGAGTTAAGACCGTTCATCGGATATCCTGGTGAAATCGGCTACGATGATGGTACTGCAGAGAATGCTCGTGCATTTTATGATGCTGGTAATGGCTGGGCTGTAAAAATGTCATTGGCTGAAGGTCAAAATAAAGCTCTTGTAACAGGAGGACTGTTCCGTTTCTGGGATACATCATGGCCAAGTCCAGGTGGCACTGAATTCAAGGTAGAAGTGTGGGATGCAACTGGAACAGATGGTGCTCCTGGTAAAAAACTTGCTGGACCAATTGATGCAACTGCACTTCGAACTGGCGCATGGACAAATGTTGACCTATCAGGTGAAGGTATCATTGTAGAAGGAGACTTCTATATGGTTTATATCCAAACAAAACCGAACCCTAATGCACCTGGACTTGCAACAGATGAAGATGGTCAATATTCAGGACGTAGCTGGCAATTTGTAGGTGGGGCATGGTCATTAGCTCCAGAAGCCGAAGGTAACTATATGATTCGTGCTACTGTTAATCATGAAGTAACAGCACCTACTATTACTTCTCCAGTAACAGGTTCATTTACAAATGAATCTACTGTTACAGTTGCAGGTAAGGCTGCTCCAACGACAACTGTTCATGTATTTAATAATGGTGAAGAAATAGCAACAACTGATACTACTGCTGAAGGTACGTATTCTGTAGCTGTTGAATTACAAGTTGGTGAAAATACATTAACTGCTAAGGCATCAACTGCTACAGGTATTACAGACGAGTCGGAAGCTGTTGTTATTGTACTAGATCAAACATCTCCTGAACTAGCTATTACTAGTCCAGAAAATGGTGTAAAGACAAATCAAGAGGCAATAACTGTAACGGGTACTGTTCAAGATGAGAATATTGATTCCGTAACAGTAAATGGCGAAAGTGCTACTATTAAAGATGGATCCTTTACAAAGCGTGTTCTAGTTGAAAATGGTGAAAATACCATTGAAGTCGTAGCGAATGATAAAGCTGGCAATTCAACTAGAGACCAAGTTACTGTTTTTGCTAAATTTGGTGAAATAACGGTATCTAATCTAAAACCTACAGAGGATGTGCATTTGAAATCAGGTGAAAGTGTGAAAATTGAATTTACAAGTGAGCCAGGATTGAATGCTTCTTACTCTATTCGTATACCGTTAACTAATGCGGGGCTTAGCAATGTAAATGAACTTCCATTACAAGAGGTCTCTCCAGGCGTCTATGAAGGATACTGGACAGCCGTTTCTAGTGTAGTTGCAAATGGTGCTGAAATTGAGGTAATTGTAAGAGATGAGTTTGGTAACGAAGCACGACAAATAGCACCTGGTAAGCTTATAATCAATGTGCAAGAAGATGATGGAAAACCAGGAAAAGGTAAACCTGGCAAACCAGGGAAACCTGAGAAACCAGGAAAGCCTGATAAGCCTGGAAAGAATTAATAAAAAAATGTAGTAGAAAGAAGGATGTGGGAAACCTCATCCTTCTTTTTATTGATAACTTATTCAGCAGAAAACCCCCAATTTCAGGTTTACCGTTTAGGGTTAACAATACTCAAAATTAATAGATAAAAAGCTTCATACAGTCATAAGTAAAGTCCTTCAGTCATAAACTTGTACAAATAATATGGACAAGGAATGATGTGAAAATATGAGTAATCGAGCCAAAGAAATTAGAAGGCGGATTGAAAAGCGAAAGCGTGAGAGATACCCCACCCCAGCAAACTCCCGAAAAGCAGCTCCTTCCTTTTTAGCAAGTGATGAGGAACGATACGGGGGCAGTACATACACATCTATCGATGGTGGTGGTCCAGGAGAAGGTGGGCATCCCCTGTTTCGAAAGGAAGTTTTTCTTTTTAAAATATTACTCTCTGCAATTCTTGTATTATCGATAGGCATTGTATTTAAAAATCAGTCTCCGACATTTGAGAATGTCCGGCATTTTGTATCAAGTACGATGGAAACTGAATTTCAATTTGCGGCCGTTACAGAATGGTATAAAGATACGTTTGGCAGTCCACTTGCCTTAATTCCAATTAATCAAAATAAAGAAAAGAGCGATACCCGGACTCCTGGTAAATATGCACTTCCTGCAGCTGGTAAAGTGACAGAAACCTTTGAAGCGAATGGCCAAGGAATTATGGTTGAAACAGATAGCAAGGTTGTAGAAGCAATGAATGCAGGAAATGTTACCGAAGTAGCGGTTAAAGGCGATCTCGGCAAAACAGTTGTTATTCAGCATAGTGATGGCTCTGAAACTTGGTATGGAAATCTAGGGTCGGTTGATGTAAAGCTCTATGATTACGTAGAAACAGGCCAAGAGGTTGGTAAAGTACAAGATCCAGAAGGCGAAAACAAAGGAACATATTATTTTGCAATAAAGCAAGGTGAAACATTTATTGATCCGATACAGGTGATAAAATTTGAATAAATACTTAAAACTCCTCAGAAAAATTGAAATACATCCATTACTTTGGCTCATTGTTGGAGTGGCAGTCGTTACTGCACACTTTAGAGAGCTATTGATGCTATTTTTTATCATACTGGTCCATGAAATGGGACATGCTGCATGTGCCCATTTTTTTTCATGGAGAATAAAAAAAATTCAGCTCCTTCCATTTGGTGGTGTGGCTGAGATGGATGAACACGGAAATCGTCCTTTGAAGGAGGAGCTCTTTGTTATTTTAGCAGGACCTTTTCAGCATATTTGGATGGTGGCAGTTGCGTATTTTTTAACAGTTGGTTCTGTCATATCTGAAAAAACCTTCGATCTATTTCTTTATCATAATGCAGTCATCTTTTTCTTTAATCTTCTACCGATATGGCCGTTAGATGGAGGGAAACTTCTATATTTGTTTTTCTCTTATAGGCATTCCTTTTTTGAAGCGCATAAACGAATGCTTTTGGTATCAAGCTTAGTCGCGGTGATCATTTTAATTGGAATGTTAATCTATAGTCCTAATAATCTTAATCTCTGGGTCATCCTCACCTTCCTAATATTCTCGATTATTATGGAATGGAGGAAGCGTCATTTCGTGTTTATGAGGTTCTTGCTAGAGCGCTACTATGGAAAGCAAGATACCTTTACGAAACTAAAGCCATTGGTAGTAGATGAAGCAGTGATGGTTTATACCGTTCTATCGATGTTTCAACGGGGATGTAAGCATCCAATTGTGATTCAAAAGGATGGAGAAAACCAGCAGCCTCTTGATGAAAACGAGCTTTTATACGCCTATTTTAATGATAAAAAGATTACGCAACCGGTTGGCGAGCTTCTCTACTTGTATTGACGTTGCCAGATAGGTTACATTAAAAAAAGAAAGCGTAACGTAAAAGCGAGGATTATGAGTTTGAAAACAATTATAATAAATGTAAAAACTAGTGAAAAGCGTGTAGCAGTGGTAGAGGGAAATAAGATTCTTGAATTAAATATCCAACAACCAAAGCATAAAGAAATCGTCGGAAATATATATAAGGGACGTGTGATTGATGTCCTTCCAGGTATGCAGGCAGCTTTTGTCGATATTGGCTTAGGCAGGAACGGTTATATCGGACGAGAACAGCTTGCGGCTTATCATCAATCATCCCCTAATGAAAAAGAAAAAAGCATATCTCAATTTGTTAGACAAGGTGAGGAAATCATTGTCCAGGTCACGAAAGAGGGGGCAGAGCGAAAAGGCCCTAAATTAACTGGCATAATTGAATTTCCTGGTGCTTCCCTTGTCTATTTGCCCTTTGGAAATTATGTGGCGGTATCTAGGAAAATGAAAGAGGAAGAAGAAAGGGATAGATGGCGAAAGTTTGGACAAACATATCTTCAAAATCAAGAGGGACTAATTATTCGAACCGCTTGTGAACATCAAGAAGAAGCAAAAATTTTGAAGGAGCTTGAATTTGGACGAAGAAGATATAAATCATTACAAGACCAATACAAAAAGCTCAAGCCACCTAGCCTGTTATTTGATGCAAATAATCTAGTGGATAAAATTCTACTTGAACATCGGCTTGAAAATATTAAAGAAATTGTGATTGATGATGTAGAAGGTTTTCGACAGTTAAAGGAACAATTAGGTGAAGAAAAGGTCTCCTTTTATCGAGGGAAAGAAGATATTTTTTCTTTTTATGGGATTGAGAAGGAAATTGAACGAGGTCTCAAATCTGTTGTGTGGCTTAACAACGGTGCCTATTTGTTAATTGAACAAACGGAAGCTTTAACGATTATTGACGTAAATACTGGTAAATTTCAAGGAAAAGATAATTTACGAGATACTGTGTTTAAAACAAATATAACTGCGGCAAAGGAAATTGCTTATCAGTTAATGATGCGTGATATTAGTGGCATTATCTTGATTGATTTTATCGATATGAAGCTAAATGATGAACAACAAAAAGTAATTCAAGCTTTGCGATCTGTAGCTAAGGAAGATAGAAATCGGGTGACAATTCATGGTTTTACTTCACTTGGTATTTTAGAAATTACTCGTAAAAAAACAAGAAAAAATTTGTCCGCTATTTTGCAGACGAACTGTCCAACCTGTTCAGGTACTGGTCGGATTGATTCTGCAGAAACTGTTGTCTTTAAGCTTGAACGTGAGCTTTGGGAGCATCAAGGGAAGGACCATGAGGCTGTCTGGATAGAAGCAACTGAAGAAGTGGCACATGTTTTTCAGGGAGATCATAACGAGCACAAGAAAAGATTAGAAGATGTCTTGTCCTTTAAAATCTACATAACCAAATTAACTTCACTACGACATAATTATACTATTAGACAAATGGGTAGTGACGATGAAATTAAAGCAAGACTAAATAATCTTTCCTAGTTTGACCATTCATAATTCATGTTGACTCCGCATTGTCTTTGTGATAATATTTTCATGTTATTGTTTGTAGCACCCACTGCTACAACCGCACATTCCAGGTCTTTAAGTTTCCATTAATGGAGCGCCTGTGTATTGGCGAGTCTTAGTCCAAATTATTAGGAGGTGCAAGTATGTACGCAATTATTGAAACTGGCGGTAAGCAAATCAAAGTTCAAGAAGGCCAAGAAATCTATGTTGAAAAGCTTGACGTAGAACAAGGTGGAACAGTTACATTTGACAAGGTTTTATTCGTAGGTGGCGAAAACGTAAAAGTTGGTAGCCCAACTGTCGAAGGTGCAACTGTTACAGCTAAAATTGAAAAACAAGGTCGCGCTAAGAAGATCACTGTTTTCAAATACAAGGCTAAAAAGAACTACCGTAAAAAGCAAGGTCACCGTCAACCTTACACTAAAGTTACAATCGAAAAAATCAACGCATAAGGCTTACTATCATGATAAAAGTAACTATTAACCGTAATAGTTTTGGTAGAATCGATTCATTCACAATGAGTGGACATGCCGAGTATGATGTTCCTGGTAAGGATATCGTTTGTGCAGGTGCCTCAGCTGTTGCTTTTGGTACCATTAATTCCATATATGCTTTATGTAAAGTAGAGCCGATATTGGAGCAAGAGAAAAATGGTTTCCTCCGCTGTCAAATTCCTCCTCTTGAGGATGAGGCAAATGAGGAAAAGGTACAGCTTCTTCTAGAAGGAATGCTTGTATCCTTACAAACGATTGAACTTGATTATGGACAATATATGAAAATTCAATCATAAAACATTCAAATATAGGAGGTGGACAACAATGTTCGTAAGATTAGACCTTCAATTCTTCGCTTCTAAAAAAGGGGTAGGTAGTACAAAGAACGGTCGTGATTCAATCGCGAAACGTCTTGGTGCAAAACGTGCTGATGGTCAATTCGTTACTGGTGGATCCATTTTATACCGTCAACGCGGTACTAAAATCTATCCAGGAGTAAACGTTGGCCGTGGTGGTGACGACACTCTATTCGCAAAAGTTGACGGAGTCGTTAAATTTGAGCGTTTAGGCCGTGACCGCAAACAAGTAAGTGTATATCCAGCTGCGCAAGAAGCGTAATCGTACATGAAACTCTAACCACATGGTTAGAGTTTTATTTTTTATCAAAAATCGTACGTTTAGAATGTAGTGTTATTTTTCAAGGTTTGATATAATTTTTAGACAAGATTTGAATTTTAGGGGAAATGACATGAATAAAAATTGGAGTACGATTGATGTATTAAAACATACACGTCATGATTGGCTAAATAAAATACAATTAATCAAAGGTAATATCACATTAAATAAGCTAGATCGGGTTAAGACCATTATCGAAGAAATTGTAATAGACGCTCAAAATGAAACACATTTCACAAATTTACAAATTCCAACCTTTGCTGCACTTATCATGACTTTTAATTGGGATTCACATAAATTTCAATTAGACTATGATCTTGTCGGTGATATTCGAAACTTATCTAACCAAGATATGAATTTAACAGAATGGACCACGCAATTTTTTGCCATACTTGAAGAAGCAGTAGATGATTTGGGAGAAAATCATTTATCTCTCACGATAGACTGTTCAACAGAGGAAACTCGTTTCTTTTTTGATTTTAGTGGAATACTAAAAAATAGGGAAAACCTAACAAATTGGCTAACTACGATGAGCCAAACAGAACAATTCCCGAAACTAACAGAATACAAAGTACATAGTGAAGAAGTAAGTATAACATTACATATTGCATGAACGTTTTAAGTGCATAGATAACCGGAGGTAAGACATGTTTGTTGATCAAGTCAAAGTGTATGTAAAAGGTGGTGACGGTGGTAACGGAATGGTTGCATACCGTCGTGAAAAGTATGTTCCAATGGGCGGACCAGCAGGTGGAGATGGCGGGAAAGGTGCTGACGTCATATTTGAGGTAGAAGAAGGACTAAGAACCCTGATGGATTTCCGTTATCAACGTCATTTCAAGGCAAAGCGTGGAGAACACGGAATGTCTAAAAATCAGCATGGTAAAAATGCGGAGCCGATGATTGTAAAGGTTCCACCTGGAACCGTCGTAACAGATGATGATACAGGTGTGGTCATTGCGGATTTAACACAGCATGGTCAAAGAGCAGTCATTGCTAAAGGTGGCCGTGGAGGAAGAGGGAACTCCCGATTTGCGACACCTGCCAATCCTGCTCCGGAAATCGCTGAAAATGGTGAGCCTGGACTGGAGCGTTATGTAAGACTTGAATTAAAAGTATTAGCTGACGTTGGTCTAGTTGGATTTCCAAGCGTAGGAAAATCAACCCTTTTATCCGTTGTTTCAGCCGCAAAACCAAAGATTGCAGAATATCATTTTACTACGATTGTACCAAACCTTGGAGTTGTGGAAACTGAAGATGGACGCAGCTTTGTGATGGCCGATCTTCCAGGTCTAATTGAAGGAGCACACCAAGGTGTTGGCCTCGGACATCAATTTTTACGGCATATTGAAAGAACAAGAGTCATTGTTCATGTCATTGATATGTCTGCAATGGAAGGGCGCGATCCTTACGAAGATTATTGCACGATAAATCAGGAATTAAAAGAGTACAATCTTCGCTTAACTGAACGTCCGCAAATTATTGTTGCCAATAAAATGGATATTCCTGAGGCAGAAGAAAATTTAAAAGTATTTAAAGAGAAGCTTCAGGATGATGTGAAAATTTTTCCGATTTCGGCAATAACGAGACAAGGCCTTCGTGACTTGTTATTTACCATTGCCGACTTACTTGAAACAACTCCAGAATTTCCACTTGAGGTGGAGGAAGATACAAGTACTCATCGCGTAATGTACCGTCACGAAAAAGAAGAAGTGGATTTTGTGATTTCACGTGAAAGTGATGGCTCATTTGTAATTTCTGGGGAACGAGTTGAAAAACTCTTTAAAATGACGGACTTTTCAAGGGATGAGTCTGTAAAACGATTTGCCCGCCAGCTAAGGGGAATGGGAATCGATGACGCCCTTCGTGAAAAAGGTGCAAAACACGGGGACATCGTAAAATTACTCGAATATGAATTTGAATTTATAGAATAAAGAGAAGTATGTGGGGGGAGTAGCTTTCATGGATGGCAAATTCTATCTTGTTCGTGAGGATGTACTTCCAGAAGCGGTCCGTAAAACCTTAGACGCCAAGGAATTATTAGACAGTGGGCAAGCACAGTCAATTGCAGAAGCTACACAAAAAGTAGACTTGAGCAGAAGTGCTTATTACAAATACAAAGACACTGTCTTTCCTTTTCACACAACGGTTAAAGAAAAAATTATTTCATTGTTTTTTCATCTGGAGGACCGATCTGGTACACTTTCACAATTATTAAGAACTGTTGCAGACACCGGTTGTAATGTGTTAACAATCCACCAAACAATTCCACTTAGGGGAAAAGCGAACGTAACACTCTCATTAAATACATCAGGCATGCATGGTGAAGTAACTGACCTCCTTGCTAAACTTCGAAAACTCGAATTCGTAGATAAAGTTGAAATACTTGGAACAGGAGCTTAGGGGAGAAGCAGATGAATATTAAAAACGTAGGATTTTTAGGACCAAACGCAACATTCACAGCTCAAGCAGTAGCGGCAATTTTTCCTAGTATGGAAAACAAACCATATCGTACAATTCCTGCATGTATTGATGCAGTGGAAAACGGGGAAGTCGATGTAGCTGTTGTACCAATTGAAAATACAATTGAAGGAACTGTAAATTTAACGATTGACTATCTAATTCATGAAAAGCAATTGAAAATTGTCGGTGAAGTGATTATTCCGATTAAACAACATTTAATGGTGCACCCGGAGAATACAAACGATTGGGAAAGAGTCGAAGGAATTTATTCACATCCCCATGCGATTGCACAGTGTCATAAATTTTTATACAATAGCTATCCGAATATACAGCCGATTGAAGCTAGTTCAACTGGTGCTGCAGCTAAATTTGTTAGTGAGCATCCTCATCAAAAGCTAGCAGCGATTGCAAACTCATTTGCTGCAGAGGAATATGGTTTAACGGTTGTTAGAAATGATATCCACGATTTTGATAACAATCATACTCGATTTGTTGTCCTTCATAAAGAGATGCTGGATTTAGATATCACGAAAGACAGTACAGGTAATAAAACAACTTTAATGGTTACATTGCCGTCAGACCAAGCCGGAGCATTACATCAGGTATTATCAGTATTTGCATGGCGAAAATTAAATTTATCAAGAATCGAATCAAGACCTATGAAAACCGGTCTTGGTAATTACTTCTTTTTAATTGATATTGAACAAAAAATGGATGAAATTCTAATCCCAAGTAGCATTGCTGAATTAGAGGCACTAGGAAGTGGGGTTACTGTGTTAGGAAGCTATCCATATTATCGAATGTAAGACTTGACCTATGGTTGAGTCTTTATTTTTTTCATCCCTTGCAAGTATCATTGCTGCACATAATTTGTGAAGCCTACGCATAAGTTGTGATGAGAAATAGTGGCAATTTGCCTATTTTGTCATAGTATGTATTGACTTATGTATAGGAGGGGAAAATCGCGTGAAGATCCATATCGTTCAAAAAGGCGACACCTTATGGAAAATTGCAAAAAAATACGGAGTCGACTTTCAAGAACTAAAAGATGTCAATACTCAGTTAAGCAACCCGGATATGATTATGCCTGGTATGAAAATTAAAGTACCAACTGGGACTGTTCATGTAAAAAAAGAAGCACAAATTGGTGGAGCTAAAAAAGAAGCACAAATTCATTACCTAGCACCTAAAAAGGAGGAGCAAATTCAGCATCCGTTAGCAAATATTGCTCCACAGCCATTTCCGCAATTTGCGGAAGAGGTACCAGAGGTTGAAGAGGAAGTAAAGGGAGTAGAAACCGGACCATTTATTCCTCAAATGCCACAGATGCCTGTAATGCCACAGATGCCAGTAGCGCCGCCACAGATGCCTGTAATGCCGCAGATGCCAGCAGCGCCACCACAGATGCCAGCAGCGCCACCACAGATGCCGCAATTTCAACCACTAGAAATTGATATCAATAATTTTAATGTGATGGGTGTGGGTATGCCACAAATCCCAACAGCACCACAGAATGTTTTACCAGGGATGATGGCACCGGAAGAAGAGGAGTTTGAACCAGAGGAGGAGTATGAAGGAGAAATGCCATATATGCCACATGCACAACAGATGCCACTAATGCCGTTTCAGCAGCCTGCAATGTTCAATAATTGCGTGCCAATAACTCCGGTAATGCCAGGTTATGGCTTTAATTTTGTTCCAGGGTTTCAGGGAGGTTTTCCGCCACAGGGTCCATTTAACCAAATGGGTGGATTCCCACGAACAGAAGGTGTAAAAGAAGAAGTTAAAGAAAAAATGGTGCCTCTCCCACCAGCACCTGTACAGATGGCACCAATTCAAATGCCGCAGCCACATCCATTTGAAATTGATATTAACAATTTCAACATTATGCAGACACAAATGCCTCAACTGGTTGCGGGTGTGGAAGAAGAAATGGAAGAGTTTCCTGAAATGCCACCAATGCCACCAATGCCACAAATGGCACCAATGCAAGCGCCGTTTCCGATGGGTCCGTGTGTACCAGTTTCCCCGGTAATGCCAGGTTCTGGATTTCATGGTGGTTTCCCTGGCGTAGGACCAGGACCAATGCCGTTCGGTCCTGGTTTTGGAGGCCCAATGGGTTCACAAATGATGCCAACGCAATTCTATAATCAAAGAGATTGTGGATGTGGTGGACCGAAGCAGCCATTTATAGGGCAATTTCCACAACAAGGCTTCCCAATGGGGCAACCAGGATTTCAAGGACAATTTCCACAACAAGGCTTTCCGATGGGGCAGCCAGGATTTCAAGGACAATTTCCACAACAAGGCTTTCCAATGGGGCAACCAGGATTTCAAGGACAATTTCCACAACAAGGTTTTCCGATTGGGCAACCAGGATTTCCAGGGCAATTCCAAGGTAGCGATCCAGGATTTGGTATGAATCCAAATCAACAAATGGCGTTTAACCCAATGTTTAACATGCCTGATTTCGATGATGACCTAGACGATTAAAAAAAGTTAAAATAAATTTCCAAGGGCGAATAAGAAATTCGTCCTTTTATTTAGTTTGTGTTCTACAAAAAAATAATGTTTGTCCAAAATTTTAATAACTTGCAAATAACTAACAGAAATAATCCCCCTTTGATTAGCCAACCTAAAGAAGAACATATATTAAATGTTCAAAAGGTCAAAGGGGGGTTATTGTATTGAGGAAAATACTCTATTCAGTTTCAACTGCAGCATTATTGCTAGGTGGTTTAACGGCATGTAATACGAATGAAGGGGCAGGTCCCAATACGTATTATAATGATAATGCCAGACCAATTGGATATTACTCAAACGAAAATGATCGTGACCGGTATGACCGTAACGGAAATGGATACCGTCTTCGCGACAACGATGGTCCATTAACAGAGATTATGGATCGTACTGGGAACAATTTTAACAGGAACGGTCGAACCGGCGTTATGAACAATAGGAATGACAGAAATAACAGAACCGGTATCATGAATAATCGGAATGACAGAAATAACAGAACCGGTATCATGAACAATCGGTATGACAGAGATTACAACACCGGTGTTTTTGACAACGATAGAACAAGATATAATCGTCCTGGAATTATGAACTATCGCGATGGCCAACGTCGAAATGGCATAATGAATAATCGCGATGGTCGTACAATAAACCCTTTTAATGATGGTAACCCAAACACAGTTGGGTATAATACACATGGTTATACCGACCGTAACTATAGCAGCCATCTTAACGACAATAACCATAAGGTGCACACATATGGATATTATAAAGATAATGGCAATTTAGTTCGTAAAATTGCCGAACGTGCCGCAACGGTTAAAAATGTCGAAGATGCTCGTGTCATAGTGACAAACGATAATGTCTTGGTTGCTGTTGATACAAATGACAATAACAACCGTAATAACGTTCAAAATGCAGTTGAAAAAGCAGTTGCACCACTAGCTGGTAATCGAAATGTAAATGTTGTTACTGATGAAGGTACTTTTACCCGTGTTCGTGACATCGACAATGATATTCGCAATGGAAACCGACGCGAAACAATCGATGCTGACATAAAAGACCTTTTTAACAACATGGGCAATACGATTAAAGCACCATTTAGAAATGAAAATAGAGGTTAAGTAAATGGGATGTCCTTATGGGGCATCCTTTTCTAATGAAAAAGAAAGTGTGAAACAAAAGGATAAACTTGTTAATTTTGGTCACACTAATAGGTGTAGGGCGGTCATTGCAATTCTAAATTTTAACTTTATTCGTTGAATAAAGTTAAAGCCTCCGGCGGATGCCACGATTTTTTAAAGGGAATTTTTCGAGC
>NZ_JBALOQ010000013.1:145403-147741 GCF_036962705.1 Bacillus sp. JJ1562 | reverse complement strand
CAAGGCGCATTTGATTAAGTAGTTGGCAACAAATTGTATGAGGTGATGCCAAAATGAGAACGATAGCAAAAGTAATCGTTTGTCTAGCGGTTGTATTAATATTGCCAAGCTTTTCAGGAAACGGTGCAGAGTTAAACGAGGAAAATAATAATGATACAGTTCAAGAAGTGAATGGTCCGTTAGAAGTCACGGTCATACTTGAACGCGTCTATGTTGATGGTGAGGTAAGCGAAGAGATAGTGAAAGAAACAATCCTGTCGATGGAAGATTTTTGGGCCCACTACGAGGATTGGAGCCTAGTTCATCAGGATGAAGATCAGGTTGTTTTTCAACAGCGTGTAGACGATATTTCACCATTACTTAAATCAAATGGCTATTTTGGCTTGACGGAAGATGGAATATTATCTATTTTCAATGGGAAACCTGATGAATCTGATAAAGTCATTCAATCATTTTTTCAAATCGATGTTGAAAAGCTTGAGAGCTACCAGCATGATTTATTAAAAAATGGCATCAAGATTGGTACTAAGGACGAATATATTAATGTAATTGAAACCTATAAAACATATACATCCTCCCCTTAATACTTAGATATTTGAGAGACTAGGAAAGCTTCTAGTCTCTCTTTTATTTTAGTTTTTGGATGAATATGATAAAATGATGTACAGCAAAGTAGGGGAGAGAAGACGTTTGATTGAATTTATTAAAGGAACGGTTGAATATATAAGTCCTGAATACATTGTTATTGAAAATAACGGTGTAGGCTATCAAATTTATTCGCCTAATCCATTTGTCTTTAAAAGAGAAAGTCCGGAAACCGTTTATACATATCAGCATGTTAGAGAGGATATTTTGGCTCTCTATGGTTTTAAGACACGTGAAGAGCGTGCTTTATTTTTGAAATTGTTAAATGTTACAGGTATCGGTCCCAAAGGAGGACTTGCGATTCTTGCCTCTGGAGAGCCTCAACAGGTCATTCGAGCGATTGAAAATGAGGATGAAAAATTTCTTGTAAAATTCCCGGGTGTAGGGAAAAAGACAGCACGCCAAATCATCTTAGATTTAAAAGGAAAACTTCATGATTTGATGCCTTCATTACATCCTGATTTATTTTCTGAAGATCATGAGCTTGAGATAGATACAAGTTATACAGAACTTGATGAAGCTGTGGAAGCATTAAAAGTGTTGGGTTATGCAGAAAGAGAAATTAAAAAAGTATTACCTGAATTAAGAAAAGAAAAGCTTACTACTGATCAATATATTAAAAAGGCTTTACAAAAGCTATTAAAATAAGGGGGTTGCTTGAATGGAGGACAGAATCGTTTCAGGAAGTGCCGATTACGAAGAGTCGGCAATCGAGCAAAGCCTTAGACCTCAAACTTTATCCCAATATATTGGACAAGAAAAGGTAAAATCGAATTTATCCATTTTTATAGAAGCTGCAAAAATGAGGCAGGAAACATTGGACCATGTATTATTATATGGACCTCCGGGGCTAGGAAAAACGACACTTGCTACCATCATTGCAAACGAAATGGGTGTAAATATTCGCACGACCTCTGGACCAGCGATTGAAAGACCAGGAGATCTAGCAGCTATTTTGACAGCACTTGAACCAGGTGATGTCCTTTTTATTGATGAAATCCATCGACTTCAGCGATCAATCGAAGAAGTTTTATATCCTGCAATGGAGGATTTTTGTTTAGATATCGTGATCGGAAAGGGAGAGGGGGCACGCTCTGTCCGACTGGATTTGCCACCCTTTACTCTAGTTGGAGCAACCACACGCGCTGGTTCCTTATCTGCACCACTCCGGGACAGATTCGGAGTGCTTAGTCGTCTGGAATATTACAATGAAAACCAGCTTGCTGATATTGTAACGAGGACAGCGGAATTATTAGAGGTTGAAATTGATGACCAGGCCGCACATGAAATTGCAAGACGTTCAAGAGGAACGCCAAGGATTGCCAACCGTTTGCTAAGAAGGGTAAGAGATTTTGCCCAAGTACGTGGAGACGGAACGATAACTACACAAATGGCAAATACGGCTTTAGAATTACTTCAGGTAGACCGTTTAGGACTTGACCATATTGACCATAAATTACTTAAAGGAATTATTGAGAAGTTTCGTGGTGGTCCAGTTGGACTTGAAACCATTTCAGCCACAATTGGAGAAGAGGCTCTTACGATAGAAGATGTTTACGAACCTTATCTTCTACAAATTGGCTTTTTGCAGCGTACTCCACGTGGACGCGTCGTAACAGAGCATGTTTATCGACATTTTCAAATTGAGATTCCAAAGGAGTAATTCTAATCAGGTACGCCTTGGCGTATTTGC
>NZ_JBALOQ010000013.1:102339-145322 GCF_036962705.1 Bacillus sp. JJ1562 | reverse complement strand
CCACAGGAAGTGGCGTTCTTAGTCTTTGATCTTAATGCTCGAAAAATTTCCTTTGAAAAATCGTGGCATCCGCCGGAGGCTTTTAACTTTATTGAGTACGATTTCATCCACCAAGAAAATTGTATATTCTTAATACATCCGTACCAACACTATGTAAGGGGTGAATAAAGTTAAATGGGAAAAATGCTAATGATAATGGGGATTCTCCTTTTAGTTGTCGGTTTTGTCATGCATTTTATTGGGAAATTGCCAGGGGATATTGTAGTGAAAAAGGGAAATACAACCTTCTATTTTCCGATTGTTACATCCATTGTAATTAGCATTGTGTTATCATTGATTTTTTATGTATTCGGTCGGTTTCGTTAAAAAGTAAGTGGAAATAAGGTGAAAACATGAAAGTAGATTTATTTGATTTTGATTTACCAGAGGAATTAATTGCGCAAACTCCCCTAGAAGATCGAGAGGCATCAAGGTTAATGGTCGTAGATAAGGAGACCGGTGAAATTGCTCATACTCATTTTCGCACTATCCTTTCATACCTCAATAAAGGAGATTGCCTAGTTTTAAACGATACACGTGTCCTTCCAGCACGACTTTATGGCGTAAAAGAGGACACAGGTGCAAAAGTAGAGGTACTTCTTTTAAAACAAAAAGATGGAGATACATGGGAAACACTTGTGAAGCCTGCGAAACGGGTGAAGGAAGGAACTGTATTAACATTTGGTGATGGAAGATTAACAGCAATGTGTACTGAAATCGGTGATCATGGTGGTAGAATGTTGGACTTTCACTATGAGGGAATTTTTTATGAAGTTTTAGATGCGTTAGGTGAAATGCCATTGCCTCCATATATTCACGAGCAATTGGATGACAAGGATCGGTACCAAACGGTTTATGCGAAGCATCGAGGGTCCGCTGCTGCACCTACGGCAGGACTTCATTTTACAGAAGAGCTTCTTCAGGAAATCCGTGACAAGGGAGTACATACAGCATTTATCACCTTACATGTAGGGTTAGGAACCTTCCGCCCGGTAAGTTCGGATACAATTGCAGATCATGATATGCATTCGGAATTTTATCAGATGACTGAGGAAACCGCAAAATTGCTTAACGATGTGAAAGCTAACGGTGGAAAAATCATTTCCGTAGGAACGACTTCGACTAGAACGCTTGAAACCATTGTGAAAAATAATGGAAAATTCGTAGAGTCCAGTGGTTGGACAAGTATCTTCATTTATCCTGGATATGAATATGAAGCGATCGATGGGCTTATTACGAACTTCCATCTTCCTAAGTCCACACTCATCATGCTCGTGAGCGCGTTAGCAGGGCGCGAGAATATCCTTCGAGCCTATAACGAAGCAGTAAAAGAACGTTATCGTTTCTTTAGCTTCGGAGACGCTATGCTTATTAAATAATTGGAAATTTCGGGTGATGATTCACCATTACCCATTTAAAGGAGACAGTTATCAGTGACAGCAATAAGATACGAACATATTAAGACTTGTAAACAGACGGGTGCAAGATTAGGAATTGTACATACGCCGCATGGTTCTTTTGAAACACCTGTATTTATGCCTGTTGGAACCCTTGCAACAGTTAAGACAATGTCACCTGAAGATCTAAAAGAGATGGGAGCAGGTATTATTTTAAGTAATACCTATCATCTTTGGTTAAGACCAGGACATGAAATCATTAAAGAAGCAGGTGGCTTACATAAATTCATGAACTGGGATAGGGCAATCCTTACAGATTCAGGTGGATTCCAAGTATTTAGTTTAAGTGAATTTAGAGAAATTAAGGAAGAAGGCGTTCATTTCCGCAATCATTTAAATGGAGATAAGCTATTTTTATCACCTGAAAAAGCAATGGAAATTCAAAATGCTCTAGGATCTGATATTATGATGGCATTTGATGAATGCCCTCCATATCCAGCTACCTTCGAATATATGAAAAAATCAGTTGAACGTACGAGCCGGTGGGCAGAGAGATGTCTAAAAGCTCACAGTCGTCCACAAGACCAAGGACTATTTGGTATTATTCAGGGAGGAGAATATGAGGAACTTCGAAAACAAAGTGCAAGAGATTTAGTATCCTTAGATTTTCCTGGGTATGCAGTCGGTGGTTTATCTGTTGGGGAGCCTAAAGATGTGATGAATAGAGTTCTCGAATTTACAACACCGCATTTACCAGATGACAAGCCTAGATATTTAATGGGTGTAGGGTCACCGGATTCATTGATTGACGGTGCAATCCGGGGTATCGACATGTTTGACTGTGTTCTTCCAACCAGAATTGCTCGTAATGGGACGCTTATGACTAGTGAAGGAAGATTGGTTGTGAAAAATGCGGAATATGCACGCGATTTTAGACCTTTGGACGAAAATTGTGATTGCTATACTTGTAAAAATTATAGTCGTGCATACATTCGACACTTAATTAAGACAAGTGAAACATTTGGAATTCGACTTACTACTTATCATAACCTGCATTTTCTGTTAAAATTAATGGAGCAAGTCAGACAAGCGATTCGAGAAGATCGTCTTGGAGACTTCCGTGAAGAATTTTTTGAGCGATATGGTTTCAATAAACCAAACGCGAAAAATTTCTAACAAATATAAATGAAAAAATCACTCGGGAGGTGAAATGAATGGAAGGTATTTTAGGAACAGTTGGTCCGTTAATTCTTATGTTTGCGATTTTCTATTTCTTGTTAATTCGTCCACAACAAAAACGTCAAAAGGCTACAGTACAAATGCAGTCTAACCTTGCAAAAGGTGATAAAGTAATTACAGTTGGTGGCCTACACGGAATTATTGATTCAATCGATGAAAACAAGATAGTCATTAAATCTGGCAATGCGAATCTTACATACGACAAACAAGCAGTACGTGATGTCATTAGGGACTAATTAAATTCAACAAAAAAGAGCGTTTATGCAACGCTCTTTTTTTCTATGCTTCCCTTTTGGTTGGTGTGGTCATATTCACTCCGAAAATTCCACCAATGACAGAAGCCGCTAAAAAGCCACCATGATACAACGATTGCTCCGCTGTGAAAGTACTATCATAGCCTAAGAATTGCACGATAAACACAAAGATGGAATACAAAATCCCAGTTCCGCCACCAATTAGCCAGCCTTTTTCCTTCCCTTTTCCGCCTGATACAAAACCCCCAATAAAAAGCGCAAGGAAAGAAGTACCTAAAATCACCCAAGAAATGGATGATTCTTGAAGTGAAGTAAAGCGCAGTAATAGTGAAATTAGTAAACTTGATACAATGACAATTACAAAAATTGCGACTACACCATAAACCATTGCAACTCCTATTTTTCTCATGTCTATTCTCTCCCCCTCATCTTCACATAACCCTTAGTACGAGCATATTCATGTCCACTATGAATTAGAATAAAAAGTACAAACTTTTCTTGTCCAACAAAGCAGTACTGGAAAAACCTATGAATTATGTTTTTCTTAAATTTGTGCAAAATAACATGTACTATGTTTTTCTTAAATTTGTGCAAAATAACATGTACTATGTTTGTTAATCATTTACTCATTGAGAGGGGGCTTTCGTTATGGGGGAATACCTCGTCATAATGGGGAGGACTGTTTTACTATATATTATTATTCTTATTATTTTTAGGTTAATGGGTAAGCGAGAAATTGGTGAGCTTAGTCTTCTGGATTTAATCGTATCTATGATGATTGCTGAAATGGCTGTAATTGCGATTGAAACGACAGATGATCCACTTTTACATTCCGTAATACCGATGGTTTTACTTATGGTGATCCAATATTCTCTTGCCCTCCTTTCATTGAAAAGTAAGAAAATCAGAGAAATCATCGATGGTCGACCAACCGTAATAATAAACAGGGGTAAAATTGATGAACATGCCATGAGGAAGCAACGTTATAATCTTGATGACCTGATGATGCAGCTACGTGAAAAAAATGTGAAAAATTTAGCGGATGTGGAGTTTGCCATATTAGAGTCTTCAGGTGAGTTGTCCGTTCTGGCAAAAAGTCAAAATCAACCTTCTGATTTATCTGATTATTCAATTGATTTACCTCTCATCCTTGATGGTCAAATCCAAGATGATCATTTAAAGCAAATTAATAAAACGGAAGCTTGGCTGAGGTCTGAGATAAAGAATCTGGGACATAGCGATATTAAGAAAATCTCATTTTGTGGCTATCATCACGGGAAACTACATGTAGATATCAAAGACGAAAAAAGGTAACCGTTTCGGTTACCCTTTCGTCTTTATAACAGCCATGCAAGCTTTGGTCCAATAAATGGTATTCTCTTCACTTCCTCTTTTGTTAAAAGTTTAAAAACAAACAGGAAGACGATATAAATGAATGAAGTTACGCTAATTGCTGCAAGTGTCCTGGTGGCAAGGGAACTGTCTGTTAAAAATAGTTGATAAAAATAGTGTCCACCAATTCCGGAGAGGACCATTGTTATGCCACTCTTAAGATAATCCCGAATATAGAAGCTATAGGAGATGACTTTTACAATCGTTGAAAAATGAAGCAATGTTACAAGCATCATCCCTATGACAATTGCGAGTGCTGCCCCCATTATTCCAAGGGAAGGCCTTGTCGCAAGAACAAAAATAGCAGCAGTTTTAATGGCATTTCCGATAAGACTATTAATCATTGCAGCTTTCGCTAAATCAAGCGCCTGAAGGGTAGCTTGAAGAGGTCCCTGAAAATAAGAAAAAATAAAAAACGGGGCCATAACCTTAATATAGATAGCTGAATTGCTATTCCCATACATAAGTTCCATAACAGGTGAAGCAAACACATATAAAACAACAATTGCCAAGCCACCTGACACGAGTGATAAACGCAACGCCTGTTTAAGGCGGTATTCAATTAATAAGAATTGTTTTTTTGCTGCAGCTTCACTAATTGAAGGAACAAGTGCCGTTGACAGTGAAGTAGTTATAAAAGATGGAAGCATAAGCAATGGTAATGCAAAACCCGTTAACTCCCCATATTGCCTAGTTGCAAGATGGGTAACGACACCTGCAATCGCTAAACTTTGTGCTACTACAATCGGTTCAAAAAACCAGGAGATTGACCCGATTAGCCTGCTTCCCAATGTGGGAACTGCTATTCTTGTTAAATCATTGAACGTTTCTTTTCCGTGCTTAGCAGATTTGAAAAAGTTCTTTCGGATCCGAATTCTTTTTTTTATTTTAAACATAAAGAATAAATAGATTAATGACATTAATTCTCCAACAACTGCTGAGAGCATTGCACCAGCTGCTGCATATTCAATCCCCATCGGTAAAAATGCTTTCGTAAATACATACACTAGCGTAATCCTGACAACTTGTTCGATGACTTGTGAATAAGCAGGCGGCTTCATATTTTGACGGCCTTGGAAGTAGCCACGGAGAACTGATGAAATCGCTACAATTGGAACGATTGGTGATATGGCTAATAAAGGATAATAGGTTCTTTGGTCAGTAAGTAAAGTCTCGGATAATAATGGTGCAAGAAAAATCATCATAGGTGTGAAGATAATACTTAATGTGCCTGTAATTAATAGGGAGACCACTAGGATTTTTTTTATTCTTCTCTTATCTCCCTGTGCTTCGGCTTCTGCTACCAATTTCGATATTGCCACTGGCAGCCCCATTTGGGTTAAGGTAATAGTAAGTACAAATGTGGGGATTGCCATCATATAAAGTCCCACACCTTCTTCACCAATAAGTCGTGCGACAACAATTCTATTGATAAATCCCAATACTCTTGTAATGAGACCTGCGATAATTAAAATTAATGTTCCTTTAAGGAATGTTTGCTTTGACAATTCGTTTTCCCTACCTTCTCAAAAAAGGTGATATCATTTACAATTAACTATATGCATGGTAAGTGGCCAAGCATGACAAGTATTCGTTCGATAGAGATAAAAATGGGAGAGATGACGAGTGAACCAAACAGAGACTCACATGTATGACAAGTTTCGTGAAACAGTTCGTCCTTTTTTAAAAAGTAAGCTAGAGGAATTCAAACTGTACGGATATGATAGTGTGAAAGAGCAAGAACTTTGGGAGTTTTTAAAAAATAAAACATGGAGAAAAGAAAAAGAAATGAAGCTTTTGCATCAAATTGCTAGCGACATTTTATCTATTAAAGTTGGAGACTATATGAACTATGCAACAGTGGAAGCTTTTAAAGCCCCAAATTGGTTTGAAGGTGAAGGAAAAGACGTATTAGAAAAGCTATTATAATTCTTTTTTTAATCTTTTTTTGATGTGGCAAAGTCATTCACAAAAACTGCAATTGACATGAAAATCGCATTGTTTCATAATTATGTGTAGAGATTAAAGGACATGCTCTAATTGTTTGAACTCAAAAATATAAAATTTTGTACGTAGTTTTGTATGTCTAGCTCACGGCCCCATCGGCTCTCTGGTCTAAGTCAATCGCTCCTGAAGGCAAAATCGCCTTCTGTTAGCGCTCGTCTTATGCTTGTCGCCGATAAATGGGCGCCTTGCGCTTTTCTAATTAAAGGAGGATCTACATACTGATGGTAAAAAAAGGCCGCATCGTGGTGTTTTTCGTAATCGTGCTTCTCTTTGGAGCATTAATTGGACTTAATGGTACAGACACCGCAAAAAACATTAAATTGGGACTCGATCTTCAAGGTGGGTTTGAAATCCTCTATGAGGTAACGCCAGCTAAGGAAGGCGACGTCATTGATAGAGAAGCCCTAGTAAGTACGGTAAATGCTTTAACCAACCGTGTCGATGTCCTAGGAGTAAATGAGCCAAATATTCAAATTGAAGGTAAAGATCGTGTCCGTGTGCAATTAGCGGGTGTAGAAGACCAAGATAAGATTCGAGAAATACTATCAACCCAAGCTAAGCTCACATTTAGAGATGTGAACGATAACGTATTACTGGACGGTTCCCAATTAGCTCAAAATGGTGCTAAACAGGCATTCGACCAATTGGGAAAACCAGCTGTTTCTTTAACAGTTAAAAATGCAGATGATCTTAAAAACGCTACACAAAAAGTTCTCGACCAGGCCCCAAACAATTTAATGGTGATTTGGTTAGATTTTGAAGAAGGTGTAGATTCCTTTGAAGCGGAGAGTAACAAACCAAATCCAAAGTATCTTTCAGCTGCAGGTGTAGATCAGGTATTCAACACGAAAACAGTCTCAATAGAAGGTGGCAACTTTACGGTTGAATCTGCAAATGAACTTGCTTCCTTGTTAAACTCAGGAGCACTTCCTGTTGATTTGACAGAAATTTATTCAACTTCGGTTGGAGCAAAATTTGGTGAACAAGCATTAGATCAAACAGTTTTCGCAGGGGCAATTGGAATTTTCTTAGTGCTATTATTCATGGTTGTATATTACCGATTCCCTGGTTTTATTGCTGCCGTTACATTAAGTATCTTTGTATATTTAAACTTACTTGTTTTTGACTGGATGAACGCGGTGCTAACTCTACCAGGAATAGCAGCCTTGATCCTCGGGGTAGGTATGGCGGTCGATGCAAATATTATTACCTACGAAAGAATAAAGGAAGAGATAAAGTCTGGGAAATCCATCTTGTCTGCATTCCGTACAGGTAGTAAAAACTCATTCCTGACAATCTTTGATGCAAACATTACAACGATTTTAGCTGGTGTAGTCTTATTTATTTTTGGTACAAGTGCCGTAAAAGGCTTTGCTACGATGTTAATCGTCAGTATTTTATTAAGCTTCTTAACTGCGGTTTATGGAAGCAGACTTTTACTAGGTCTATGGGTAAATAGTAAATTTTTAAATAAGAAACCAAGCTGGTTTGGTGTTAAACAAAGTCAGATTCGAAATTTAGCTGATGCCGATGAAGAAGGATATTTCCCAACTCGCTTCGATCGCTTTGATTTTGCAAAGCATAAGAATAAGTTCTTCATTGCATCTGGACTTATGGTTGCCGTGGGGATTGTGGTATTGGTAATCTTTAGACTTAATCTTGGAATTGATTTTGTTGCTGGTACCCGTATGGATGTGCTTGCTGACCATCCGATCTCCCAAGAAGAACTTACAGAAGAACTTAGTAAGCTAAATCTAGAAGCTAAGGAAATCGTTATTTCTGGAAATAATAATGAAATAGGGGTTGCTAGATTCGCTGATGAGCTTTCAAAAAATGAAGTGAACGAAGTGAAAGCCCATTTCCATGATCTTTATGGGGCAGACCCTAACGTAAGTACCGTCTCTCCAACTGTTGGAAAAGAATTAGCACGTAACGCAGTTATTGCAAGTTTAATCGCGATGCTTGGTATTATCATCTATGTTGCTTTCCGATTTGAGTGGTTAATGGGATTAGCCGCGATTGTAGCGCTGGTCCATGATGCATTCTTTATGATTGCGTTTTTTAGTGTCACTCGCCTTGAGGTGGATGTCACATTTATCGCGGCCATCTTAACGATTATCGGATATTCAATCAACGATACAATTGTAACCTTTGATAGAATTCGTGAACTATTAAAGAAGAAAAAGCGTATTAAAACATATGAAGATCTTGCAAGTGTCGTAAATATGGGATTAAGACAGACGTTAAATCGTTCCGTTAATACTGCTATTACTGTTCTCTTTACAAGTTTTGCTTTATTATTATTTGGTGGACAAGCAATCACTAACTTCTCATTTGCATTAACTATTGGTTTAGTGGCCGGTATGTATTCATCCATTTTCATTGCGGCACAGCTTTGGTTAGTATGGAAGACTAAGCAAATTACAAAACAACAAACTGTAAAAACAGAAACAGAACCACAGGTATAAAAAGTAAAAAGTCGTGAGTTTTTCACGGCTTTTTACTTTTTCTTGTCTACTTGATGAGTTGCTTTGATTTTGGTTACACTAAAAAGCATGTGTCATATTCTCAAACTTACGTGGGGAGGATGAGGATTTTTTGAAGGAGAAGGATCGATTTAAACAAGCAGAAAAAGCCATCATCATTGGTGTTGTGGGGAATATTTTACTCGCAATAATTAAATGGGTAGTTGGGGTTCAATCCAATAGCCGAGCACTTATTGCTGACGCAGTCCACTCAGCTTCAGATGTAGCAGGTTCAGTCGCTGTTTACATCGGAGTGCGGGCTGCTAAACGACCACCCGATGAGGACCATCCATATGGGCATGGGAAAGCTGAGTCAGTTTCCGCTATTATTGTTGCGGTACTACTAGCACTCGTTGGTTTTGAAATTGGAAAAGCATCCATTGAGGCATTCTTTAAGCCTGTTGAAGTTCCTAAGTCCATGGCTATTTATGCCGTCGTATTCTCAATTGTTATTAAAGAAATCATGTTTCGATATAAATATAATCTTGGTAAAAAGATTAAGAGCGATGCACTCATTATTAATGCGTATGACGATCGTTCCGATGTATTCGCCTCAATTGCAACCCTTGTGGGTATCGTAGGGGCCATAATAGGAGGATACTTAGGGATAGATTGGCTTGTTTATGCTGATCCTGTTGCGGGACTAGTTGTCGCTGTTCTAATTATCAAAATGGCATGGGAATTTGGAACGGAAGCAATACATAATACGTTAGATCATGTTCTACATGATGAAGATACTACGGAATTTAGAAAGCTGGTTATGTCAGTTCCAGAAGTAAAGAAAATTACAGAACTTCATGCACGAGAGCATGGGCATTACGTAATCGTCGATTTGAAAATTTCAGTTGATCCCTATATGACGGTGGAAGAAGGCCATAAAGTCGGTAAAAGAGTAAAGACAAAGCTGATGGAATCTGCACAAGTACAAAATGTTTTTGTCCATATTAATCCATACTCAGACGATGGATAACGCAAAATAGGATAAATGTCAATCATTGTAACACAACCATTGCTCCGGTATAATAGTGTGGTTAAGGGGTGAAACTTTTGTTACAATCTAAAACTCGTTGGAAAGTAAATGAAGACAACCAGATAAATACAAATCTACTAGTTCAAGAACTACAGGTTACACCTCTAGTAGCATCCCTACTTGTGAATAGAGGGCTCACAACCGTCGAATCAGCACGGGAATTTTTAGAACCAGATCGCTTAGAGTTCCACGATCCATTTCTACTCGATCAAATGGATACGGCTATCGAGAGAATCACGAAGGCAATTGAAAATGAGGAACGAATTTTAGTGTTTGGTGATTATGATGCCGATGGTGTTAGCAGTACGACCGTTATGGTTACTGCTTTAAAAGAAAAAGGTGCAATTGTTGATTTTTATATTCCTAATCGATTTACTGAGGGCTATGGACCTAATGAAACAGCTTTTCGATGGGCAAAATCAGAAGGTTTTTCTCTAATCATAACTGTTGATACGGGAATTTCTGCCCTACATGAAGCAGAGGTTGCAAAAGAATTGGGTATCGATTTAATAATTACGGATCACCATGAGGTTGGTCCTGAACTACCAGTTGCAACAGCGATAATTCACCCTAATAAACCGAATAGCCAATATCCATTTAAAGAATTGGCAGGGGTTGGGGTTGCTTTTAAAGTTGCACATGCTTTACGTGGTGAAGTCCCTACAGATTTATTAGATGTGGTTGTAATCGGGACAATAGCTGACCTAGTTCCCTTACACGGAGAAAATCGCCTCCTTGCAAAAAAGGGAATTAGAGCATTACAAAATACAGAACGACCAGGATTAAAAGCATTATTGAAAAAAGCCAAAATCGAATCCATTGAAATATCCGAGGAAACAGTTGGATTTGCAATCGGACCAAGAATTAACGCGGTTGGTCGTCTGCAATCAGCAGACCCTGCGGTTGATTTATTAATGACAAATGATCGTGAAGAGGCCTCATATATTGCCGATGAAATTGATGAACTGAATAAAGAAAGACAGCAGTTGGTAAATCAAATGACACAGGAGGCAATCCAAGAGGTTGAAGAAAACTATCCACCTTCTTCAAATTCCGTATTAGTCATAGCAAAAGAAGGCTGGAACTCTGGTGTTATAGGAATAGTTGCTTCACGATTAGTTGATCGTTTCTATCGACCTACGATTGTCTTAAGCATTGATTCAGAAAAAGGATTGGCAAAAGGCTCTGCAAGAAGTATTGCTGGGTTTAACCTATATGAAAGCCTGTCAACATGTCGTGATATATTGCCACATTTTGGAGGACATCCAATGGCAGCTGGAATGACCCTTAAAGTGGACGATGTCGAAGACCTAAGAGATCGTTTGAATGTGATTGCGAATGAAGTGTTATCACCCGAAGACTTTCAACCAATTACTACCGTAGATGCAATTTGTAGTATTGATGATGTTTCGATTGAATCTATTTTAGATATGAATAAACTAGCACCATATGGAATGGGAAATCCCAAACCGCTTGTGCAAATTAATGATGTTGGGGTCAATACAATCAGAAGAATTGGCGCAAATCAAAACCATTTGAAAATCGTTCTCCAGGATGATCCACATACCCTAGATGGGGTTGGTTTTGGCTTAGGACATACCTGTGAAGGAATCTCTCCGTTATCAAAGGTTTCGGTGATTGGAGAGCTATCCATCAATGAATGGAACAATAGTCGCAAGCCACAAATTATGCTGCAGGATATAGCTGTTAATGAGTGGCAATTATTTGATATTCGTGGCATGCGCGATTTTGCATCCTACCTAGAAAAATTAACAGATGACAAGCTACAATTAATTGCATTTTCGAAAGGCACGATTGATAAACTTGGATTAAGCAACCATGATATTCGAGTTGTTACATCGATTGAAGAAGCAACCATGCTTCAATGTGAATCAAAGCATTTTGTCCTTCTTGATCTACCAGATGAAGCTGAATGGATCCGAGCAATATTTGAGACAAGTTTTCCAAATCGGATTTATACATTATTCTTCCATGAGCAGGATCATTTTTTCAGCACAATCCCGACTAGGGAACATTTTAAATGGTTCTATGCATTTCTTGCAAAAAAAGGCCCGTTTGATATGAATCGCTATGCCCATGATTTAGCAAAATATAGAGGATGGTCAAGAGAAACAATTGATTTTATGTCACAGGTGTTTTTTGAGTTAGATTTTGTTAAAATAGACAAGGGATTTATCTCTTTATCAAATCAAGCTAAGAAAAGGGATTTGACTGAATCGAGAACATATCAATTAAAAGCAAAAAGAATTGAATTGGAAAAGCAATTATTGTATTCATCATATCAACAATTAAAGCATTGGTTTGATGCAATAAATAAAGGTTCGCATTCGCTTGAGGAGGCACTAAATTAATGGATTTAAAAAAGTTTATCGAAATTGTTGACGACTATCCAAAGCCAGGTATTAAATTTAAGGATATTACTCCTTTAATGAATGACGGTGAAGCGTATAAATATGCTACTGACCAAATCGTGAAATATGCAAGGGAAAAAGAAATTGACCTTGTCGTTGGACCAGAAGCCCGTGGCTTCATTATTGGTTGTCCAGTAGCATACTCTCATGGTGTAGGCTTTGCTCCTGTTAGAAAGGAAGGTAAGTTACCTAGAGATGTCATTAAAGTAGATTATGGACTTGAATACGGAAAAGATGTTCTAACCATTCATAAAGATGCTATTAAACCAGGTCAACGTGTATTAATTACAGATGATTTATTAGCAACTGGTGGAACAATTGAAGCAACCATCAATCTTGTTGAACAGCTCGGTGGTGTTGTAGCGGGTATTGCATTCCTAATCGAACTCACATACCTAGATGGCCGTGAAAAATTAGATGGCTATGATGTTTTAACACTTATGAAGTATTAATTTCTACTAAAAAAAGCGCTCAGGTAGAGTGCTTTTTTTAGTAGAGTTTGGTATTAAATAAGATTTCAAAAAACTGTAAGCAATATTTCGTTTATTTCCCTTTACATCTTTCGAGATTTTCAAGATAATAGAAACAATAATCTTTTTAATTCAATATTTTATAAAAATGATTCAAAGAGCGTTTCTTTGAATCTTTAATTTCTAAAAAGGTGATAAAATCTATGGCAAACGAGAATGTCTTAACTCCTGAGCAAGTGATAGAAAAGGCAAAAGAATATTTGAACGATAAAGATATCGAGTTTATTGAGCGTGCATATAAATTTGCAGAGGAAGCACATAAAGAGCAATTCCGTAAATCTGGTGAACCATACATCATCCATCCTGTGCAAGTGGCAGGTATTTTGGTGGATCTTGAAATGGACCCTTCAACTATTGCTGGTGGTTTTTTACACGATGTAGTGGAGGACACGAATGTCACTCTTCAGGAAATAAGTGATGTGTTTACTCCTGAGGTAGCCATGCTAGTTGATGGAGTTACGAAACTGGGAAAAATTAAATACAAATCTCAGGAAGAACAACAGGCTGAAAATCATCGAAAAATGTTTGTAGCAATGGCCCAGGACATTCGCGTCATTTTAATTAAGCTTGCAGACCGTTTGCATAACATGCGTACTCTTAAGCATCTCCCCCCTGAAAAGCAGCGCCGGATTTCCAATGAGACACTTGAAATTTTTGCTCCATTGGCACACCGACTAGGTATTTCAAAAATTAAATGGGAGCTTGAAGATACAGCCTTACGTTATTTAAATCCACAACAGTATTATCGCATCGTTAACTTGATGAAAAAGAAGCGTGCGGAACGTGAGGAGTATCTTGAGGAAGTCATTGTAGAGGTTAAGAACCATGTTGACGAGGTTTCAATCAAAGCTGATATCTCGGGTCGGCCAAAGCATATTTATAGCATATATCGTAAAATGGCTCTTCAAAATAAACAATTTAATGAAATCTATGACCTCCTTGCCGTTCGGATTGTTGTAAATAGTATAAAAGACTGTTATGCAGTTCTAGGAATCATTCATACTTGTTGGAAGCCAATGCCTGGTCGATTTAAAGATTATATTGCAATGCCGAAGCCAAACATGTATCAGTCTCTTCACACAACTGTGATCGGTCCGAAGGGCGACCCACTGGAGGTTCAAATACGAACAGTGGAGATGCACCAAATTGCGGAATATGGGATTGCAGCCCATTGGGCGTATAAAGAAGGCAAACAAGTAAATCAACAATCTTCTTTTGAAGAAAAATTAACATGGTTCCGTGAAATTTTAGAATGGCAAAACGATGCAACAAATGCAGAAGAATTCATGGAGTCCTTAAAAATTGATTTATTTTCCGATATGGTCTTTGTTTTTACACCAAAAGGAGACGTAATGGAGCTACCATTTGGCTCTGTTCCAATTGATTTTGCATACCGAATTCACTCTGAAATTGGAAACAAAACGATTGGAGCAAAAGTAAATGGAAAAATGGTGACCTTGGATTACAAATTAAAAACGGGGGATATCATTGAGATTTTAACCTCGAAGCATTCATATGGTCCAAGTCAGGACTGGATTAAACTCGCCCAAACATCACAGGCAAAAAACAAAATTCGTCAGTTCTTTAAAAAGCAACGCCGTGAAGAAAATATTGAAAAAGGAAAAGAGCTCGTTGAAAAAGAGATTCGCAATCTTGAATTTGAAGTGAAGGATATTTTGACCCCTGAAAATATAAAAAGGGTTGCTGAGAAATTTAATTTTTCAAACGAAGAAGATATGTATGCAGCGATAGGGTATAACGGGATTACCGCAGCCCAAATCGCAAATCGTTTGACAGATAAACTAAGAAAGCAACGAGACCTTGAACAGGTTGCAGAAACAGTATCAGAGGTAAAGCAAGTATCAAATCGAACTAAAAGACGAGATTCTGGTGTACAGGTTCAAGGAATTGACAATTTGCTCATCCGCCTATCGAAATGCTGTAACCCGGTTCCTGGAGATGAAATTGTCGGTTTTATTACAAAAGGTAGAGGTGTTTCCGTTCATCGTGCCGATTGCCAAAATGTTCATACAACGGATGCTCAAGCGCGACTCATTGATGTTGAATGGGAGAGTAATCTAAATGATCGAAAAGAGTTTAACGTTGAAATTGAGATTAACGGCTTTGATCGTCGTGGTTTACTAAATGAAGTTCTCCAAGCGGTAAATGAGACAAAGACAAATATTTCGGCTGTTTCAGGAAGATCGGACCGTAATAAGATGGCAACAATTAATATGTCGATTTCAATTCAAAATGTCAGTCATCTTCATAAAGTTGTGGAAAGAATTAAGCAGATTCGGGATATATATTCGGTTCGCCGAGTAATGAGTTAACTTTATTCAGTAAAAGGCTGAATAAAGTTAACACCTCCGGTGGAGACATGTGATTATCAAAGGAAACTTTTCGCGCATAAGATCAAAGACTAAGAGCGCCACATCCTGTGGCAACGTCTTTGTGACACACCTCGTGTGGGCCTAAAAAATCTAGGCGCAAATACGCCAAGGCGCCTTTGATTTAAAGAAAGGAATTTATCATGAAAGTTGTTGTACAACGTGCGAGGGATGCGCGTGTAAAAGTTCAAAATGAAGAAGTAGGTTCAATTAAAAATGGTTTAATGCTTTTGGTCGGAATTACACATACTGATACATTAGAAGATATCAAATATGTAGCGGATAAAATTGTCAATCTACGCATCTTTGAAGATGATGAAGGAAAAATGAATCTATCACTACTTGATGTAAAAGGGGATATTCTATCCGTATCACAATTCACATTATACGGAGATTGCCGAAAAGGAAGACGTCCAAACTTTATGGATGCGGCAAAACCTGAATATGCAGAAAAAATGTACGATCTTTTTAATGCGGAACTCCGTGAAAAAGGTGTAATTGTCGAGACAGGTTCATTCGGAGCAATGATGGATGTCCAATTTACAAACGTGGGTCCTGTCACATTGATAATTGAAAGTAAATAAGAAAAGCACAAGGTGCCCATCTATCGGCGACAAGCACGAGACGAGCGCTGACAGAAGGCGCATTTTGCCTTCAGAAGTGATTGGCTTGTGACCTCGATCCGATGGCGACTGGAGCTAGACAATAAAAATGCCTCAAAAGCGATTGCTTTTGAGGCATTTTTCTATAGAAACTCTACTTCGCTTTAAAATATTGAGCTAATCCATAATAAATTCCATTTGAAACATTTTCTTGGAAGTTATTTGTATTTACAGTATATTCTTCTGTCGGATTACTAAGAAATCCTAATTCCAACAAGACAGAAGGGTTTCGGTTTTCTCTTAGAACTTGATAATTCCCTTGACGATGCTGTCTATTTTTGAATCCAGTGTTTTTGACGAGCTCTGATTGGATATTGGAAGCAAGTCCAACATCACTATTTTTATAATAATAGGATGTTACACCGCGTACATTTCGGTCATAAATACTATCATAATGGATGCTCACAAACGCATCTGTGTTTCGATAATGGGAGATACTTATTCTTGAACGTAAGCTAACATAATTATCACTATTACGTGTCATCACAACATTTGCACCAGACGCATTTAGTTTATCAACGACCATTTGTGCAGTACGTAAATTTAGATTTTTCTCGTAAGTACCACTTACTCCAATTGCCCCACTGTCATTTCCACCATGTCCAGGGTCAATTATGATGGTTTTTCCTTTTAAATATTGATTCACACCCGGACGCTCTACAATATTCTGCGTTCCATTAACTGAAACAAGCCAACCAGCAACGTAGCCAATTTTATTTCCAGGAAGGTTTATTTTATACCAATCCCCTTCCTTAGTAGTCATTGAAAAAGAATCGCCCTCGTTTGCTCGAGCTACTACTGAATGTGAAGTTGATGATCCTGAACGAATATTTGTACCATTGTAAAGGATTTTTACTGTGGTTTGTTCTGAGCTTGGTGTTTCAGTTGTTGTACCCAACTGAATGTCTAAATACCAGCTGGCGATCCAACCTTTAGTTCCGTTTGATAGTGTAATATGGCTCCAATTATTTACTTCATCTTCAATCGTTACTTTATTCCCCTGCTTTAAGCTTCCAATGACTTTTCCAGATAACGAACCATTATCTCGAACATTTAAGCTAGATGCTGTAACAATCCCAATTTTCCCCTGGTTTGTCGGACTTTGTGGTGGAGGGGAAGGCTGAGAAGGTTTCTCCTCTGTAGAAGAAATACCTGAAACGAAATCTCTATGTATCCATGCAGAACTGCCACCAAACACAATTTCTAACCAGTTTTCTCTCTCGTTCGTAATCGTAATATTCGCATTTTGCTTTAGCTTGCCTACGATTCTACTTTGAGAATTAGGTTGATCACGCACATTTAAAATAGAAGCAGTAACAGTTCCGGTTTTTTTAGTTGAGTTTGAATTTGAACTTGGATTCGAATTCGTAGAACCAGATGTCTGCTTTGCCGTGATAAATTGTGAGGAAACCCAACCATTATGTCCATTAAATAAAATTTTAGTCCAATTCTCATTTGCTTCAATAAACCTGGCCTCGTTTCCTTTATTTAACGAACCGATTACTTGGAAGCTTGTTCCTGGACCACTTCGAAATCGAAGTCCATCTACGGTCGATACAACGGTTGATGAAGAAGTGGTTGGAGATGAGTTGGATTGGTTTTCTTTTATGAGCCAAGAAGCAACCCAGCCTGATTTTCCTGAAGGAAGCTGTAGCTTAACCCATTCATTTTTCCTTTCAATGATTGAATACTTTTCTCCTTGTTTAACCTGTGCTGTTCTTCCGTAGGAAAGTCCAGGACCTTCTCTTACGTTTAAGACAGGAGTATTGATGACTGCGATTTGTTCAGCATTTGTCAGCTTTCCAGGGTTTGTCGTAACTGAAAAAATAATCGCGAGTAGGAACGCTAGTCCCAATTTTAAAATCTTGTGTAACACTTAAAAGCCTCCTTGAGTAAAAAACATAGCTTTATTACATTTCGCCATAAATAAAAATATTCCTGTTTTTTTAGAAAGAAAATCTTTAAATAGGGAAAAATAAATTCTATCACGAATAAGGGGCGAATAGGATGAGATTTAGCGAAAAAAGTAATAATGTTCAAAATACTGGTGGTAACGTATTCGGGGTAGATTTTCACGATTTTATTCAAAAAGAGCAGTCATCTACCTATGTGGAATTGGCGAGTGAATTTGGTGTTTCCATTAGAGACGTAAGAAACTTAAAAAAGCAATTACATCGTTCTTAACACTATTTTTCATAAAACAATAAAAAAGTTATGCTAAAACTTGACATGAACTGAGTTCATACGTATGATTATATAAAATTCTACAAAAAAATAATATGTTGAACCAGTGATGGGGAAAAGTAGGTAAGACTACACATGAATAGAGAAGGAATGTCATAGGCTGAAAGCATTCCTACATGATGACTTATTGAATGAACACCTCGTAGGTTTCTCTTTGAAAAAGCATAATGCTCTAGTAGGAGTTGAACGTTTCAGGCGTTAACTGATTGAGTGAAGACTTAAAACAACCAATAGTTCTATTGGGGCATTTAGTCTTAACTAGGGTGGCACCACGGGAATCCAAGCTCTCGTCCCTACAAGAAATTGTAGGGATGGGAGCTTTTTTGTTTTTTCACTTAATTCAGCCGGAGCTGAATTATTTTAAAGCTTCCGGCGGAGACATGCGATTTTCAAAGGAAACTTTTCGGGAGTAGGATCAAAGACTAAGAACGCGACTTCCTGTGGCAACGTCTTTGTGACCCACATCATGTGGGCCTAAAAAATCTGGGCGCAAATACGCCAAGGCGCATTTGATTAGGTAGGAGGAGTAAAGAAATGGTTAATATTCCTAGAGGAACACAAGACATTCTTCCAGGTAATGTGGAAAAATGGCAATATATCGAGGAAAAAGCTCGTGATATTTGTAAAAGATTTAATTATAAAGAAATCCGGACACCAATCTTTGAACATACAGAACTTTTTTTACGTAGCGTAGGTGAAACCACAGACATCGTCACTAAAGAAATGTACACCTTCGAAGATCGTGGCGAACGGAGCCTAACACTTCGACCAGAAGGCACTGCTGCTGTTGTTCGATCATATGTGGAAAACAAAATGTTTGGTAGTCCAACACAGCCAACAAAGCTTTATTATTGTGGACCAATGTTTCGTTACGAAAGACCGCAAGCGGGTCGTTTCCGTCAATTCGTCCAATTTGGAGTCGAGGCATTAGGAAGTAATGACCCTGCTATCGATGCAGAAGTCATTGCACTTGCAATGGAAATCTACAAATCACTTGGATTGAAAAAGTTAAAGCTTGTGATTAACAGCTTGGGAGATATTTCTAGTAGAAGCGCACACAGAGATGCCCTAATCGCACATTTTTCTCCAAGAATAGATGAGTTTTGTTCGGACTGTAAGTCAAGACTTGAGAAAAATCCAATGCGAATCCTTGATTGTAAAAAAGACCGTGACCACGAGTTAATGCATTCTGCACCATCAATTCTCGAATACTTGAACGAGGAATCAAGTGTGTATTTCACTAAAGTAAAGTCATACTTAACAGATTTAGGGATTGATTTCGAGGTGGATTCAGGTCTAGTTAGGGGCTTGGATTACTATAACCACACAGCGTTCGAAATTATGAGTGATGCAGAAGGCTTTGGAGCAATTACGACCCTCTGCGGTGGAGGACGCTACAATGGTTTAGTAGAAGGCCTTGGCGGGCCTGAAACACCAGGTATCGGATTTGCTTTAAGTATTGAAAGACTTTTAGCAGCCCTGAATGCAGAAGCGATAGAACTACCAGTTGAAGATCGAGTAGACTGCTATGTTGCTGCAATCGGCGATGCTGCGTCCGCAAAATCTGTAATGTTAGTAAATGAACTTAGAAAAGCTGGCTTAGTTGCTGAGAAAGACTATTTAAATAAAAAAGTAAAAGGCCAATTCAAAGCAGCCGACAGATTACAGGCTAAATATGTTGCAATTTTAGGCGATGAAGAATTAGAAAGAAATGTGATTAACGTGAAAAGTATGGAAACTGGAAATCAAGAAGAAGTCCAAATTGAACAATTTATAACATATATACTTGAAAAAAGTCACTAGGAGTGGGAAACATGTTTGGAAGAACATATTATTGTGGTGAAGTCACCGAGCAAGCAATTGGCGAAAAAGTAACCTTAAAAGGCTGGGTTCAAAGAAGAAGAGACTTAGGTGGACTCATTTTTATTGACCTAAGAGACAGAACTGGAATCGTCCAAATTGTAATTAATCCTGAAGAATCTAAAGAGGCACTAGAAATTGCTGAGACTGTCAGAAATGAATATGTATTGGATATTGAAGGAACTGTTGTGGCTCGTGATGAAGCAACAATAAACAATAATATTACGACCGGTAAAATCGAAATTAAAGCGACTGAGGTCAAAATCATTAATGAAGCAAAAACACCTCCATTTATGATTGAAGATCGCTCAGAGGTTTCTGAAGATTTACGTTTAAAATATCGTTATTTAGATCTTCGTAGAACAGCTATGTTTGAAACCTTTAAAATGCGTCATAATGTAACAAAATCAATTCGAGAATATCTTGACGGTGAAGGATTCCTAGATATCGAAACACCAATTTTAACTAAAAGCACTCCTGAGGGCGCTCGTGACTACCTTGTACCAAGCCGTGTACATCCAGGTGAGTTTTATGCACTTCCACAATCACCGCAGATTTTCAAACAGTTATTGATGGTAGGTGGATTTGATCGTTATTATCAAATTGCTCGCTGTTTCAGAGACGAGGACCTGCGTGCTGACAGACAGCCAGAATTTACACAAATCGATATCGAAACTTCTTTCATGAGCCAGGAAGACATCATGGCAATGGCAGAGCAAATGATGGAAAAGCTAATGAAGGATGTAAAAGGAATGGACATTGAGCTTCCATTACCACGATTAACCTATGAAGATGCAATGAACCGTTATGGCTCTGACAAGCCTGATACTCGTTTCGAAATGGAATTAATTAACCTTTCCGAAGTTGTTAAGGATAGTGGATTTAAAGTATTCAGCAATGCAGTGGCGACTGGTGGACAAGTAAAAGCAATTAATGCAAAGGGTGCTGCTGATAAATATACTCGTAAAGATATCGATGGTCTTACAGAATATGTGAGCCGTTATGGTGCTAAAGGACTTGCATGGCTAAAGGTTGAAGTAGATGAATTAAAAGGCCCAATCGCTAAGTTTTTTGATGCAGATGAGCAGAAGGCCCTAAGAACAATTTTAGAAGCTTCAGCGGGAGACCTACTCTTATTCGTAGCGGATAAACCAAATGTCGTAGCAGATGCTTTAGGTGCACTAAGACTAAAACTTGGAAAAGAGCTTGATTTAATTGATGCATCTAAGTTTAATTTCCTTTGGGTAACGGACTGGCCACTTTTTGAGTTCGACGAAGAAGATGGTCGTTATTATGCAGCTCACCACCCATTTACAATGCCAGCTAGAGACGATCTCGAGCATCTAGAAAGCAAACCATGGGAAGTAAAGGCCCAAGCATATGACCTTGTATTGAATGGCTATGAGTTAGGCGGAGGTTCACTTCGTATTTTTGAACGTGACATCCAGGAAAAAATGTTCAAGGTGTTAGGATTTACAGAAGAGGAAGCAAAAGAGCAGTTTGGTTTCTTATTGGAAGCATTCGAATATGGTACACCACCACATGGTGGTATTGCATTAGGTCTAGACAGACTTGTTATGCTTTTAGCGGGTAGAACTAATCTTCGTGACACCATTGCTTTCCCTAAAACAGCAAGTGCAAGTGATCTGTTAACTGATGCACCAGGTGAAGTTAGCAGAGCACAATTGAACGACTTGTATTTGTCGTTAAATGTTCGAAAATAGCGAACAAAACCCTTTTAGGTCAACTTGTAAACACGTTTGTCGTGTGTTAATATTGTGACATAAAGTTAGAAGTCCTGATGTGTTTGTCGTATAACCTATTGTTTTGACCGAACAATAGATTATACGGGAGCCCGGAGTTTTCGTACTTGCGCAAATGCCTTATATTTCGCTTATAGAGGACTTGCAAAAGTCGAAACAGGGTACCCACCTGCGGTGAGCGGGTTCAAAACTAAGGCATCGACGACACGATTGGGACTTCTACCGATTTACCACATACAAGAACGAATCCTGTTTACTTTTTGTAAACAGGTTTTTTTATGCAAAAATGACATAATTTCATTTATAACTTCTTGAATTTGGTCGAAGTATGTTATATTCTTATTCTGGTAAAAATACAACAAAGCTTTGATGAAATTGATACCTTATGGAGTTGAAGATATGTTACACCAATTTTCAAGAAATGAATTAGCAGTAGGGAAGAATGGAGTTGAAATCCTTAAAAATAGTACGGTAGCTATCCTTGGAGTCGGAGGCGTTGGTTCTTTCTCAGTTGAGGCACTTGCACGCTCTGGAGTAGGACGCTTAATACTCGTTGATAAGGACAATGTGGATATCACCAATATTAATCGACAATTGCCTGCTTTACTTTCCACAATCGGTCAGTCAAAAGTAGACATTATGAAAGAACGTATTGCTGACATCAACCCTGAATGTGAAGTAATTGCACTTAAAATGTTTTATACAGAGGAAACATATGAAGAATTTTTTAGCTATGACTTAGACTTTGTCATCGATGCTTCTGATACAATTATGTATAAAATTCACCTCATGAAGGAATGTCTTAAACGAAATATTCCAATCATTTCAAGTATGGGTGCTGCAAATAAGATGGACCCAACACGTTTTATGATTGAGGATATTTCAAAAACACATACTGATCCAATGGCAAAAGTAATTCGTACAAAGTTACGAAAAGAGGGAATTCGTAAAGGAATTCCAGTCGTGTTCTCTGATGAAAGTCCAATTGTGATTCGCGAAGATGTTCGTAAGGAAATCACGGATGAAAATGCTAAAATTCGTAAGGCAAAAATGCCGCCATCTTCAAATGCATTTGTTCCATCTGCTTGTGGACTGATTATGGCAAGCTATGTTGTTCGAGAATTACTTAGGGACATTAAGATCACAAGAGTAAAGGACGAATAGAAAAACGTGGCCAATTTCGGCCACGTTTTATATATCTAGTTCCAAGCGCCATCGACTCGAGGTCACGAGCTAATCGCTTCGGAAGGTAATATGCGCCTTCTGTCAGCGCTTCACTTGTGCTTTTCGCCGATAGACGGCGTCTGCCACTTTTCTATTTTGCCAACTGCTCAAGATTTCCGTTTTTGTCCATTCGAAAAGCAGGAGAGTTACGGTCATCTGAGTCTTCAAACATAACTAGACGTCTTGCACGATCCATAATTTGCACAAGGGCTTGGTAGTCTTCTTGAATAATAGTCTGTTGGTCAGATAATTTTTCAAGTTTCTTTTCAAGCTCTTTTGTTTGTTGCTTCAAAGATTCATTTTCTCGACGTAAGCGATTATTCTCCATCTCTAATTGATTTGAAAGAAGATCGTTATGTCTTAAGGATGAAAGGAAAGAAATACAATCTTCAAGCGAAATCGCGTTAGTTGATGGTATTAACTCTACCGAAACCTCTTCCACGTACATTGGAACAGGTGTTTCTTCTACAACTGTTTCCTTTTTCACTGGTTTTTCACTCGTTATAACATTATCTTTGTTCATTCTTTCTAATGCTCTTTTTCTTTCTTTCCTTTGTTTTTTCGCAATGGCAATTGCCTGCTCATAATTATTGCGAACTTCTGCATTCCATCGAAAACCACAAGCTGCTGAGGTACGGTTTAATTTATCGCCGACTTCATCGAAAGCTGCTAATTGTGTTCCACCCTCACGAATGTAACGTAATACTGTTTCTGCTAATAAGAGGTCATCCTCATGGGACCATGCATCTTGTCTTACTTTCATAAAACCAACTCCCTATTAATTGTAAATGATAGATTTTTTCTTTATATCTAGCATGACCACGTTAATTTTGTTTTATACATTACTAGTTTTTGTTAAAAAGAAAATGTAGTAAAACACGTATCATAACTGTAATTTGCAATGTAAAGAGAATGTAAAATTTTCTCACAACCTAAAAAAATGGGAACTTTTTCATTTATAATACGTAAGTAGTAATATCGCATAATCCGGAAGATGTGAACGAGATTCTGTAGTTTGAATCTCATAAACTGTAAGGAGGAGAAAATGTGCAACCAGTTTTACAATTGAAAAATGTCAAAAAAACTATTGGTAAAAAAGAAATCATTAAGGGAATAACCTTTGATGTATATTCTGGAGAAGTGTTCGGATTTTTAGGACCGAATGGTGCTGGTAAAACAACTACCATTCGGATGCTTGTTGGACTCATGTCTATCACAGACGGTGAAGTCATCATAAAAGGGACAAATATCGCAAAGAATTTTGAACAAGCTGTTCAGCATATTGGAGGCATTGTTGAAAACCCTGAAATGTATAAGTTTTTAACAGGCTATCAGAACCTTGTTCACTATGCTCGAATGGTAAAAGGGGTAACAAAAGAAAGAATTCTTGAAGTAACAAGGCTGGTAGGTCTTGAAAATAGAATTAATGATAAGGTTAAAACTTATTCACTGGGCATGAGGCAGCGCTTAGGAGTCGCACAAGCACTTTTACATAGCCCTTCGATTTTGATTTTAGATGAACCAACAAATGGATTGGACCCTGCAGGAATTCGCGAGGTTCGTGATTATGTCAGGAAGCTAGCAAGAGAAGATGGCCTCGCTGTAATTGTTTCAAGCCATCTGCTTTCTGAAATGGAAATGATGTGTGACCGGATTGGTATCATTCAAAATGGTAGCCTAGTGGGTGTACAGAAGGTTACGGAATTTGTGAATGAAGAAGCTACCATTCGGGTTCAATTTCAAGTGGGCCATGTAGAAAAAGCACTATCGATTCTATCAACTGACTACCCGATGCTTGAAGTGATTCAAACAGAAAAAGGAATCGAGATTTTAACGGATCAAGAACTGATTCCACAAATAAATGCTAGTCTTGTAAAAAATGAGATTCAGGTCTACGGAATCATGCAGCTTTCAAAATCACTCGAAGATCGGTTCTTAGAGGTAACAGGGGGTAGCGGAATTGGGTAATATCTTCAAACTTATTCAAAATGAAAATATGAAAATTTATCGTCGTGTCTCAACATGGATTATGCTTGTCATTTTGATCGGAGCCGCGCTAGTTGTGGGAATCGTCACGAATGTTACAGCTCCGGATTCTAGTGATGTGAATTGGAAACAAAACTTACAACAGCAGAATGAAGCTTATAAAGCTGATTTAGCGAGTGAGGACCTACCAGAAATGGTAAAAAACATCTCTAAAAAAGAGTTAGCAATCAATGAATATCGTCTCGAACATGATATAGCTCCTGTTGATTCTAAGTCGATATGGACTTATATGGGGTATACAGCGGAAATAGTTTCATTAATTACATTATTTACAATCGTTGTAGGTGCAAGTAGTGTTGCGTCTGAATTTACATGGGGTACGATTAAATTATTGTTAATTCGTCCTGTATCAAGAGCGAAAATTCTTCTCTCAAAGTATTTGGCAACAATCTTGTTTGCTTTATTTTCCTTATTACTACTTTTTGTCGTTTCATTCTTAGTAGGGAGTATATTATTTGGTGGCGGGGATTCTACACCACACCTCGTTTATAAAGATGGTGGAGTACATGAAGTGCATATGGTTTCACATATTCTTGGTATCTTTGGTTTAAAATCAATTAACTTAATTATGATGTCAACATTTGCATTCATGATTTCAACGATCTTTAGAAATAGTGGTCTTGCTATTGGTTTAGCGATCTTCTTAATGTTTGCAGGAGTAAATGCTACAGCTCTTTTAGCAATGAAATTCGATTGGGCAAAATACATCCTGTTTGCGAATACGGATTTATCTCAATACCTCACAGGATATGTTTTAGTCGAAGGAATGACAATGACATTTTCGATTGTCATGTTGATAATTTATTTTGTAATTTTTAACGCTCTTACATGGTTCGTCTTTACGAAACGTGATGTAGCGGCTTAATAAATAAAGGGGGTGAAATAGTAAAGTCTATTTCTCCCCCTCTTTTTGTAAATGCTCAAGCCGATCGTATACTTTAGAAAAATACTTTTCTTGTCCATTTTGTTTCGGTTTATAGTATTTTCTATTTTTCAATAGGTCTGGTAGATATTGCTGCTTAACCCAGCCGTTTGGATAATCATGAGGATATAGATAACCAATGCCATGACCTAACTCTTTTGCCCCACTATAGTGCGCATCACGAAGGTGATCAGGAATCTCTCCGATATTTCCTTTTCTAATATCTTCGATTGCCTTATCAAGCGATCTATACGCACTGTTTGTTTTAGGGGATAAGCACTGTTCAATTACGACATTCGCGAGCGGGATTCGTGCTTCTGGGAGCCCTAGTCGTTCTACAGCCTGACAAGCAGCTACGGTATGAACCCCAACCTCAGGTGCAGCAATTGAAATATCTTCATAGGCAATAACTGTAAGTCTTCGGCAAATCGAAACTAAATCTCCACCTTCAATCAGTCTTGCTAAATAATGCAGTGCTGCATTAACATCGCTACCACGGATGCTTTTTTGAAGACTGGATAACAATGAATAGTGAAGGTCCCCGTCTTTGTCATGGGTGAAGCCTTTATTTTCTACACATTCTTTTACAAGCTCTATATCTACTTCAACTACGTCACTATCCCTTGTTCTTGAAGCCATTACGACATCCTCTAACACATTCATCGCAGACCGCGCATCACCCTTTGTGGATGATGAGATAAGGTCAATTGCCTCTTCTGTTATTGAGATTTGAAAAGAACCGAGACCTCGTTCTGAATCTCCTAAGGATCGCTGAATTAATTCTTTAATATCTTCTTTTGTTAATGGGCGAAGCTCTTTAATCTGTCCACATCTGCTCCGAATCGCCGGGTTTACATCGTGGAATGGGTTTTCCGTTGTTGCTCCAATTAATGAAATAAGACCGCGCTCAACATGTGGAAGCAAATAATCCTGCTGTGCTTTGTTAAATCGATGGACCTCATCGATAAAAAGGATTAACTTTCCTTCCGTTTTTGCGGTCGATACTGCATCCTCAATATCTTTTTTTCCTGCAGTTGTAGCATTGATGGAGATAAAGGGCATATCAACGGTCCCTGCAATTGCCGTTGCAATGGAAGTTTTTCCAATTCCAGGCTCCCCATAAAGTAAAATGGAGGGAACATGTCCATTCATAATCATCCTATATAACGCCGTATCCTTGCCGATAATATGCTTTTGACCAAGAATTTCTTCAATATGTCTTGGTCGCATTCGATACGATAAAGGTGCTTCGATAAGTGATTCAAAAAGCAAAAGATTCATCCCCTTATCCAACAGTTCAAAGTCGATACTCCAACTTTATCATACGTTTCCAATTGATAAAATACAAATGGAATGCAATTTATGATATAATGTCGTGAGTTTAGAAGAAAATCAAACGGGAAATAAAAAGAAGATGTACAGCTAAGGGAGACACGGGAGACGGAGTGAGAAAATGCGAGCACAGACTAGCTTTAGTGACCATATGTTGAAATGGTCAACTTTTTTTATTGGCTTGTTAATTATGTCTTTGGGAATTGTCGTGATAATCAGAGCAGAACTTGGGGCATCTCCTTGGGACGTTCTACATATCGGACTTTATAAACAAATCGGTCTTACCATCGGTTCCTGGTCGATCATTGTCGGCTTTTTTGTTTTGTTTCTTTCCTCATTTTTATTGAAGCGATTGCCTCAAATCGGTGCATTTTTAAATATGATTTCGGTAGGTATTTTTATAGATATGTTCATGATGGTTCCTTTCCTCGTTACACCTGATACCTTTATCGGAAAACTCATCATGATGCTCATTGGCCTTCTTATTAATGGCTATGGAATGGGAATTTATATTTCGGCTAAGGTGGGTGCAGGCCCAAGGGATAGTTTGATGTTAGCACTAACTGAACTTTCTAAGTGGAAGGTGCAATATATTCGTTCAGGAATGGAAATTATTGTGTTAACGATTGGTTGGTTATTAGGGGGCCCTGTTTTCGTTGGAACCTTGATATATTGTGTAGGAATTGGTTATATTGCAGGATTTGCATTGCCACAATGTCAGAAAATGCATAATGGATTAAAACGCAAACTGAATAAAACACCAGTGATTGAAATGAATCATTTTAGTAATTAGGAGTGTATACGTATGAAAATATCAACAAAAGGTAGATATGGTCTAACAATCATGATTGAACTTGCAAAAAATCATGGAAAAGGACCTATCTCATTAAAATCGATTGCAGCAAAACATGAGCTTTCTGAGCATTATCTTGAACAATTAGTTTCACCTTTACGCAATGCAGGCTTGGTAAAAAGCATTCGCGGAGCCTATGGAGGCTATATCCTTGGAGACGAACCTACAAAAATTACAGCAGGTGATGTCATACTCGTTCTTGAGGGTCCAATTAGTCCTGTAGAGGTTTTAGAGGATGAAGAGCCGGCAAAAAGGGAATTATGGATAAGAATTCGAGATGCAGTTAAAGAAGTTTTAGACAATACAACACTTGAAGACCTCGCAAGCTATAGCGATGGCAATGATGCATATATGTTTTATATTTAAGAAAAACATGACATAATCAACTAGTTACTTTTTAAAAAAAAGGAGGGCGCATATGATGCAACATATTTATTTAGATCATGCAGCTACATCGCCCATGCACCCTGATGTTATGGAGAGAATGCTCCCATACATGACAGAGGTTTTTGGCAATCCGTCAAGCATTCATTATTTTGGCCGAAAAGGTAGACACGCCGTTGATGAAGCGAGACAATCAATTGCCGATAGTATTCACGCAAAATCAAATGAGATTGTTTTTACGAGTGGAGGCACCGAAGCCGATAATTTAGCGATTATGGGAACAGCCTATGCGATGCAAGAAAAAGGCAAACATATTATTACATCTGTTATCGAGCATCACGCTGTACTTCACACTTGTGAACATCTTGAAAAACAAGGCTTTACAGTTACGTATTTGCCAGTTAATGAGGCAGGACTTGTTTCTGTTAAGGATGTTGAAGCGGCCCTCACTTCAGAAACCATTCTTGTAACCATTATGTTTGGCAACAATGAAGTAGGCGCACTTCAACCAATTAAGGAAATTGGCGAACTTCTTCAAGAGCATCAGGCAATTTTTCATACGGATGCCGTCCAAGCTTATGGACTGGTTGATATAGATGTAAATCAATACAAAATTGACTTCCTCTCAGTTTCAGCTCATAAAATCAATGGTCCTAAGGGAACAGGATTTTTATATATGAGAGAAGGTCAAAAGGTTGCACCACTGTTATTCGGCGGTGAACAAGAAAAGAAACGCCGTGCTGGAACAGAAAATGTTGCAGGTATTATCGGACTACAAGCTGCTGCCCAATTAGCAAAACAAACAATGAGTCAAAAGAATGCGCTATATCAGGAATTTAAACAGACCTTTATTTCTGTCTTAAAGGATCAAGAGATTGATTTTGAAGTAAATGGCGATGTATCAAAATCATTGCCACATGTACTAAATATTTATTTTCCCGGAACAAATGTTGAGTCCATGCTCGTCAACCTTGATCTAGCAGGAATAGCCGTCTCAAGTGGGTCTGCATGTACCGCTGGATCGATTGACCCATCGCATGTGCTTGTAGCGATGTTTGGAAAAGACTCTGATCGGATCGCTTCATCAATCCGTTTTAGCTTCGGCCTTGGAAATACAATTGAGAACATAAAGACGGCAGCATTAGAAACAGCAAAAATCGTCACACGATTAACGAAATAGGAGGTGGAAACATGAAGGATCCAAAAGATACCCGTGTAGTCGTTGGGATGTCTGGTGGAGTGGACTCATCTGTTGCCGCACTTTTATTAAAAGAGCAGGGCTATGATGTCATCGGGATTTTTATGAAAAACTGGGACGATACCGATGAAAATGGCGTTTGTACAGCAACAGAAGACTATGAGGATGTAATCCGTGTCTGCAACCAAATCGGCATTCCTTATTATGCGGTCAATTTCGAAAAGCAATATTGGGATAAAGTGTTTACCTACTTTTTGGACGAATATAAAGCAGGTAGAACGCCAAACCCTGATGTTATGTGTAACAAAGAAATCAAATTTAAAGCCTTTTTAGATCATGCCATAACACTTGGTGCGGATTATTTAGCAACTGGGCACTATGCTCGTGTTGAATATAGAGACGGAGAGTATAAAATGCTCCGCGGTGTTGATGAAAATAAGGATCAAACCTATTTTTTAAATCAACTTACTCAGGAACAGCTTTCAAAAGTTATGTTTCCAATCGGAAATATTGAAAAACCAAAGGTGCGTGAGCTTGCTAAAGAAGCAAATCTTGCGACTGCTACGAAAAAGGATAGTACCGGAATTTGCTTTATCGGTGAACGGAATTTCAAAGAATTCCTAGGGAATTATTTACCTGCACAGCCAGGTGATATGGTGACCTTTTCAGGGGAAGTAAAGGGTAAGCATGAAGGTTTGATGTATTATACAATTGGTCAACGCCACGGCCTAGGCATTGGTGGAAGTGGTGAACCTTGGTTCGCAATTGGAAAAGACCTTAAGAAAAATATTTTGTATGTTGACCAAGGCTTTCACAATGAATACCTTTATTCTGATTCTATATTAGCCACAAATGTGAGCTGGGTATCAGATAACAAACCAGAACAAGATATAAAGTGCACAGCTAAATTCCGATATCGTCAAGAGGATAATGCAGTAACTGTTCAAAAGGTTGATGAAAATACAGTCAAAGTGATTTTCGATGAACCAATCCGTGCGGTTACACCTGGACAAGCAGTTGTCTTCTATAATGGAGACGAATGCCTTGGTGGTGCAACGATTGATAAAGTCTTTAAAAATGGTGAACGTCTAACATATGTTGGCTAAAGAAACCTCAACTCTATATTTAGGGTTGGGGTTTTCCTATGTTATAATATGAACTGCACAAACGTTAATGGAGTTGATTATGAATGGATTTAAATAAACAAGGTATTGAATATATGCAAGAGGGCAAATACGAGGAAGCAGCAAAATGCTTTTCACAAGCCATTGAGGAAAACCCGAAAGAGCCAATTTTCTATATAAATTTCGGTAATCTTTTGTCAGCTGTAGGTGATCCCGAAAGAGCGATTTCTTTTTTTTACAAAGCACTGGAGCTTGATGCGAAAGCAGGAACCGCTTATTACGGAATCGGTAGCATTTTTTACAACCAGGATGATTTTATCAAAGCGAAGGACATGTTTGAAAAAGCTTTAAAAGCTGGAGTCGACAATAGTGATACATATTTTATGTTAGGAATGACTTTGACTCAGCTTGGTCAGCCAAAATTAGCTTTGCCATATATGAAACGTGCAGTTGAGCTAAACGAAAATGATGTAGATGCATTATTCCAATACGGACTTTGCCTAGCTGGTGAATCCGTCATTGATGAAGCAATCACTACGTTTAATCGTGTAGTTGAATTAGAACCTAAGCACTCTGATGCTTATTACAATTTAGGGGTTGCCTATGCTGGCTTTAAAAATGATCACGAAAAAGCCCTTGAAATGTTTGAAAAAGCTTTAGAAATTCAACCAGACCATATGTTGGCTGCGAATGGAAAGAAAATAGTCAGTGAAGCGATAAGCGAATAAATCACGGGGAGGGAGTACTTATGGAACAACAGGAGTCTTTAGATTTATTTAAAGAACAACGTAAATTCATGAAGGGCACTCATTTAGTTACCATTTTTCATAATGAGCAAAACTTATATTCTGTTGTTCGCATCAGGCTTCAAGAAACAAACGAAGACTATAATGAAAAAGAAGCAGTTGTAACGGGGTATTTCCCTCGCATTCATGAAAATGAAACCTATATTTTTTTCGGTCGAATAAAGGAGCATCCACGATTCGGGATTCAATTCCATGTCGAGCAATTTCAAAAAGAAATCCCTCACACAAAACAAGGTATCGTCCAGTATCTCTCCAGTGATCTTTTTAAAGGGATCGGTAAAAAGACAGCGGAAAAAATAGTAGATACACTTGGAGAAGGAGCAATTTCAAAAATTATCGCAAATCCTTCTATTTTGCAGGAGGTTGATAAGCTTTCAGCGGACAAAGCGAAGGAAATATATGATACCCTTCAAGAGCACCAAGGCCTCGAACAAATCATGATTGGCCTTACCCAATATGGATTTGGTCCACAGCTTTCAATGAAGATATACCAAGTATATAAAGAGCAAACTCTTGAGATACTTCAACACAGTCCTTATAAATTAGTCGAAGATATAGAAGGTGTGGGGTTTGGAAGAGCCGATGAATTAGGACGCCAATTAGGAATCTCCGGAAATCACCCAGATCGAATTAAAGCTGCATGTCTATACATACTTGAACAAGATTCATTACAAGATGGGCACGTCTATCTGACTGTCGAAGATTTAATCGTTCGTGTTCAACAATTATTAGAACAAAATACTCGAGACGAAATAATAGCCACAGATATTTCAAACGAAATGATTAGCTTGACCGAGGAAAGCAAACTGATCATTGAAGAGGACAAGGTTTACCTACCGACCCTTTTCTTTTCTGAAAAAGGTCTTATCACAAATATTAAACGTGTTATGGAACAAACCGAATACGAAGATATTTTTCCGGAATCAGAGTTTTTACTAGCACTCGGTGCACTTGAAGAAAGAATCAATGTCCAATATGCGCCCTCACAAAAAGATGCGATTCAAAAAGCATTAATGTCCCCAATGCTACTACTAACAGGTGGACCTGGTACCGGAAAAACAACCGTTATCAAAGGAATTGTTGAATTATACGGGGAATTGCATGGCTGCTCATTGGACCCGAAGGATTATAACTCAGAAAATCCCTTCCCAGTTGTATTAGTCGCTCCAACAGGACGTGCGGCAAAGAGGATGAGTGAATCAACCGGGCTTCCAGCTGTCACCATTCACAGGCTGTTAGGATGGAACGGCGTTGAGGGCTTTAGCCATGATGAGGACAATCCAATCAATGGTAAATTGTTGATCGTCGATGAGGTTTCAATGGTTGATATTTGGTTAGCCAATCAATTATTTAAATCACTACCAGAGCATATCCAAGTCGTTCTAGTAGGGGATGAAGATCAGCTGCCATCTGTTGGTCCTGGACAAGTATTAAAGGATTTATTGGCCTCAGATGTTTTACCGACAGTACGACTGACGGACATTTATCGCCAATCTGAAGGCTCCTCGATTATCGAATTAGCCCATGATATTAAAAAAGGGGTCCTTCCCCCAGACATCTCGGCACCTAAAAAAGACCGATCATTTTTAAAATGCTATCAAAGTCAGGTTCTCGAGGTTGTTAAGCAGGTTTCGGACAATGCGAAAAAGAAAGGTTACACTGTCAGGGACATTCAGGTTTTGGCACCCATGTATCGTGGTCCGGCAGGAATCGACAGTTTAAATGTCATGCTACAGGAGCTTTTTAATCCACCCATACATGGCAAACGAGAACTGAAATATGGGGATATCATTTACCGTAGGGGTGATAAGGTACTCCAATTAGTTAACCAGCCTGAAAACAATGTATTTAATGGCGATATAGGTGAAATCGAATCAATTTTTTACGCGAAGGAAAACACGGAAAAACAAGACATGGTGGTTGTCAATTTTGAAGGCAATGAAGTCACCTATACAAAACAGGATTTAAATCAAATCACACATGCCTATTGTTGTTCAATTCATAAATCACAAGGTAGTGAATTTCCAATTGTAATTTTACCGATTGTTAAAGGTTATTATCGCATGTTACGGCGCAATTTAATCTACACAGCAATCACAAGAGCTAAAAACTTCTTAATCCTTTGTGGTGAGGAAGACGCATTGCGACAAGGCGTCCAACGTGCAAATGATACAAACCGCCAAACAACCTTATGTGAAAAATTAAAAGCAACCTTTGGGATCATGGAAGATGGTGCTGTAACAGTGCCTGAAGAAGCATTGACCTATTATGATATGATTTTTCAAACTGACCCGAATATCGGAATGACAGGAATATCTCCTTATGATTTTATGGAGGCTGAGTAAGCTTGCAATTCCTCACTTTTCTTTTGGTAACTCTTGTGCAGTATGACTAGAGTTATGAAAGTAAATGATAAGTAATGTTCGGAAGGTGGCGATTATCTTTGCGGACATTCTCATTACTTAAGGATTTACCGGTCTATGATGAAAATTCAGCCGAGATACTTGGCAGAATTGCTGATCTTTGTATCACATCAGATGGCAAGGTGAGTGCCTTGATTATGAAAGGAAAAGGACTATTTGAACGAGATCGAGTAGTCCCCATCCAATGCGTCTCCTCCATTGGAGATGATGGTATCATGGTTTCGGACGTACAGATGCTTGAGCGACTGGACAACGAGGCAGATACACCGACTTATTTTTTACACACTCATCATGGATTATTCCGAAAGCCATTATTGTCTTCAGAAGGACAAAAATTAGGCTTACTTGAAGATGTATATTTTACCGAAGAAGTGGGCACGATTATAGGGTATGAAGTAACGGATGGCTTTTTTGCTGATATTACTGAAGGAAAAAAGGTTGTTAAGACTGAGAAGCCTTTAAAAATTGGCGAAGACGTCATCGTCGTATATGTCTAAATTAGGAATTCCATGATGTGAGGTGTACCCTGTGAAGTGCCCAAATTGTAAAAGTAAAGATATCGGTAAAATTGGTGTAAACCAATATTATTGCTGGGGATGTTTTATCGAGCTATCTGTTAATAAAGGAGAAATATTCACACATCAGGTAGAGGAAGATGGCACACTCAGTTCGTTGGATGATCTGTTTGCTGATGACGACAGAAGGATCAGTATGTAATCCTAAACAAGGAGTGAAGAGGTTATGAATAAAGCAATGACTTCTCTAATCACGATGGGTCTAGGTGCTGCGGCATACGGAATGATGCAAAGAACAGATGTAATGTCTGCCCGCAACATGAAAAAAATGCGTAAACGCATCGCGAAAATGTTTTAGTATGTAAAGTATGTATGGAAAACCCCACGGATGTGGGGTTTTTTGAATTGGTTGGGCATAATCATGCCCGATTGTAAAAAGAAAAGCATAACAGGGTAACGCAAGCGTTTGAATCGTGCCCGATTGCAAAAAGAAAAGCATAAAAGGGAAACGCAAGCGGCATAATCATACCCGATTGCAAAGAGAATAGCATGAAAAGGGTAACGCAATCGCCTGAATCGTCCCCGATTGCAAAAAGCTAATCATGAAAGGGTAACGCAAGTTTCTGAATCGTACCGAATGCAAAAAAAGAAAAGGATAAAAGGGTAACGCAAGTCACCGAATCATTCCCGATTGCAAAAAGCTAATCATAAAAGGTAACGCAAGCGTTTCTAATGCATACGAAACGATCTTAGTCCTTCTTTTTTTCCTCCTTAGGGTAAACATAATACGATGCCTTCCCCATTTTAACGAGATTAAAATTTTTTAAAAGTATATTACGTAATCTCTTTCTAGATATTACCTCACACCACTCCGTAACCACATTCAACCTAATCTTTTTGTTCGGAAAAAGCAAACTTAGCTCCCTAACACTTCTTAACACCGCTTCCGCCTTATGCTCCAACTCCCGACAACTTGGACACACAAGATAGTTTTGATTGGCGACATCTATAAACAACACCCGCGCCTACATAAAATCCCCTTATCCAACTCCTCGTAAGTGTATGCCTGCAACCGCGAATACGGGTTTTTTGTAATATGTAGCTTAGCTAATTTTTCCGCGAATTGCACATGACCTCCGGAAACCCTAAAAGCCGCAACCTTTTTTTAAAATTTTTCAAAAACCGACCAAGTTGCGCATGAAATACAAACGGTGCGTCAATAGGTGCCCCATTACAGATAGAACTCAGGGTTTATGAATATAACTTGAGATTCAACTGACACATTAAATCTCAACTCTTGGAGAAGTTGCCGAAACAGTGATTCACTGCGTGTTATTTGGATGTGGGGATTTTTGATTTCTTTTCCATTAATCATGTGCAGGCGGTCATTTTTGAAGAAATAATCACCTTCGTTGTTTTTAATTTCAAAAATGTTTATTTTCTTTTGTGTGATTAGTAGGGAGTCAATTTGGAAAATGGTATTGTTCACTTTAAGGAGAAGGTTGTTTAAAATGAGGCATCCATTTGGAAGGCCTAAAAGCAATTCATCAAATTGTTTTTCACCGAGCCAACCTTTTTCAAGGTAAGCAAAATTGTTTTCGTCTTCTAATTCTAGTTTCTTGCGGATCCGTAAAAAGCGAAAAAGCATTAGCTCCATATTTTCGCCACGTGGTTTAATAATCAAGCGATCACATCCTTTCAGCATTATTTTACAAAACAATCTGTATTTTTACAATATTTTCTACCACACACTCAGCTCGTATAAAACCACTTAGATTCCAAAAACTACTTTCGAAGGGGAGTGATTGCAGATGAACGAAAATAGGATCAAATGGATTTTTAGGTTATCGTTATCATTACTAGCATTTTTGACTATCTATATTTTTTTAAAATTAGCTCCAATCTGGCTCCCTATTGTGTCACTCTTGAAAACGATCTTAATTCCTTTTATTATTTCCGTTTTCATTACTTATTTGCTACATCCTATTATTGAAAAATTAAGCCATCGGGGTGTTCCAAAATCACTCGCGATATTACTTATCTATTTCATTTTTTTCGGGGGAATTGGAATCACTCTTTACAAAGGCATTCCAATGATTCTTGCGCAGCTCAAGGATCTCGCTGAAAGCTTTCCTGAATTCAGCAAAACTTATAGAGTTTGGTTAAAAGAATTTGAAACGGGAACATCACAGCTTCCTGCTTTTGTTCACGGACAGCTTGATGAATTACTTAATTCAGCAGAAAGTTACGTGGATTACCTGCTTTCACGGACCATTCGTTTCTTTAAAGGACTACTTAATTCAATTTTTATCATTGCGATTATTCCGTTCATCGTTTTTTATATGTTAAAGGATTATGACCAAATGATAAAAGCGCTTTGGTATATGACTCCACGAAAACTCAGAAAAGCGGGTCAACTTTTTTTCAAAGATGTTGATGTATCTCTAGGCAACTATATAAGAGGGCAGCTCTTCGTTTGTCTGCTTGTTGGCACGACAGCAGCGGTGGCGTTTTGGATATCAGGAATGAAATATCCATTATTATTTGGAATTATTGTTGGGGTTACAAACATTATTCCGTATTTTGGACCAATTATTGGGGCAATCCCGGCTGCCATTATTGCAGCCACAATCTCCGTAAAAATGTTAATCATTGTCGTGATAGTGGTTTTCGGACTTCAATTTATTGAAGGGAACTTATTGTCACCTATTATCGTAGGAAAAAGCTTACGGCTACATCCAATTGTTATCATTGCGGCGCTTTTATTAGGCGGTGAAGTCGGTGGGGTCGTGGGGCTCATTATTGCTGTACCAGTTGTAGCTATTTTAAAGGTATTCATCGTTCATGCAAAGCAGCATATTACCTTTATTCGAAAGGAATAACGCCAGCATTGACAAACATTTTTGACTTGAATATAATTGAGAAATGATGAATTTACGAATGAAAACTATGAAGGAACCAGTATGTTACAGTACCATCAAACCAGAGAGGGATTTCCAAGGCTGAGAGGAATTCCAGATGAAGGGTAACAGAACGCTACTCCTGAGTGTAGGTAAACCTACCGGTGAATACCGTTATCAATCTACGAAGGTGATGGACGTCTTCTTTTTTGCGTCCATAATCAGGGTGGTACCGCGAGCATACTCTCGTCCCTGTTTTTAGGGATTAGAGTATTTTTTTATGTCTAAAATGATATTGGAGGTTATAAAATGAAACAGTTAACATCAGCTCAAGTACGACAAATGTTTTTAGATTTTTTCCAATCAAAGGGACATGCTGTAGAACCAAGTGCTTCTTTAGTTCCACATGAAGATCCATCTTTACTATGGATTAATAGTGGTGTTGCTACTTTAAAAAAATACTTTGATGGACGTGTAATTCCTGAGAACCCAAGGATTTGTAATGCACAGAAGTCTATTCGTACAAATGATATTGAAAATGTAGGGAAAACAGCAAGACACCATACTTTCTTTGAAATGCTTGGTAACTTCTCAATCGGCGATTACTTCAAAGAAGAAGCAATTGAGTGGGCGTGGGAGTTCTTAACAAGTAAGGACTGGATTGGGTTCGATCCAGAGAAGCTTTCTGTAACAATCCATCCAGAGGATGACGAGGCTCATGAGATTTGGAATAAAAAAATTGGAATTCCTGAAGAGCGCATCATTCGTCTAGAAGGAAACTTCTGGGATATTGGTGAGGGTCCAAGTGGGCCAAACACAGAAATTTTCTTTGACCGTGGCGAAGAGTTCGGAAATGACCCGAATGATCCAGAATTATTTCCAGGTGGAGAGAATGAACGTTATTTAGAAATCTGGAATCTTGTGTTCTCACAATTTAACCATAATCCAGATGGTACATATACTCCGCTACCTAAGAAAAATATTGATACTGGGATGGGTCTTGAAAGAATGTGCTCTGTCATTCAAAATGTACCTACAAATTTCGATACAGACCTTTTCATGCCGATTATTGAGGCAACGGAGTCCATTTCTGGTGAAAAATATCGACAAGAAAAAGAGAAGGATGAAGCGTTTAAGGTTATTGCCGACCACATCCGTACAGTTACATTTGCGGTAGGAGACGGAGCGCTTCCATCAAATGAAGGTAGAGGCTATGTCCTCCGAAGACTATTAAGACGTGCTGTACGTTATGCAAAGCAAATTTCAATCAATCGTCCATTTATGTATGAACTTGTTCCTGTTGTGGGCGAGATCATGGTTGATTTTTATCCAGAAGTGAAAGATAAAGTAGAATTCATTCAAAAAGTAGTGAAGACAGAAGAAGAGCGATTCCATGAAACATTACATGATGGACTAGCTATTTTATCAACTGTTATTCAAAAAGAAAAAGCAAAAGGCAGTGACACCATTGCGGGTGTAGATGTTTTCCGCTTATATGATACTTACGGTTTCCCTGTAGAACTTACAGAGGAATATGCTGAAGAAGAAGGCATGAAGGTGGATCACGATGGATTCGAACGTGAAATGGAAAACCAACGTGAAAGAGCTAGATCAGCTCGTCAAGATGTGGACTCCATGCAAGTCCAAAGTGGTGTTCTTGGTGAAATTAAAGTAGAAAGTACTTTTATTGGATATGCTGAACTTGAGGCACAATCAACAGTTCTTGTCATGGTAAAAGATGGAGAAATTGTTGATAAGGCAAATGAAGGGGAAGAAATTCAGCTTATTTTAGAAAAAACACCTTTTTATGCTGAGAGCGGTGGACAAATTGCAGATGAAGGTACAATTGAAAATGCGACTACCAAATTAGTAGTTAAAGATGTTCAGAAAGCACCTAATGGTCAAAACCTTCACCGAGTTGTCATTGAAAAAGGAACTTTAGCTACTGGTGACCAGCTTTTTGCGAAGGTTGACCAAGAAAATCGCGGTGGGGTAATCAAAAACCATACAGCGACACATCTTTTACATCAGGCATTGAAGGATGTGCTTGGAGTACATGTCAACCAAGCGGGTTCACTCGTAACTTCAAATCGTTTACGTTTTGATTTCTCACATTTTGGACAAATCAAGCCAGAAGAGCTTGAGCAAATTGAATCAATTGTGAATGACAAAATCTGGAGCAGCATCCCAGTTCAAATTGATTACAAATCTCTAACTGAGGCAAAAGCAATGGGAGCTATGGCCCTATTCGGTGAGAAATATGGGAACATTGTTCGTGTTGTTCAGGTTAGCGACTATAGCTTAGAACTTTGTGGTGGATGCCATGTACCGAATACTTCAACTATCGGGTTATTCAAGATTGTTTCTGAATCAGGTATTGGGGCAGGAACACGCCGTATTGAAGCTGTAACTGGCGAGGCTGCATACCATGTTATTAATGATCAAGTTAAGATGCTTCATGAAGCGGCTAATCTTTTAAAAACAAAGCCGACTGAAGTCCCAAGCAGAATTGAAGCATTACAGCATGAAATTCGTAATTTACATCGTGAAAATGAATCACTTGCTGCGAAACTTGGTAATATTGAAGCAGGTAGCCTTGTAGACAAAGCAAAAGAAATTAACGGTACAACGGTTTTATTTAGTAAAGTAAATGCCCAAGATATGAATAATCTTCGTACCATGGTTGATGACTTAAAACAAAAGCTTGGCTCTGCGGTTATTGTTTTAGGTTCTGTGGACGAAGGTAAAGTAAACTTAACAGCCGGTGTAACAAAGGACTTGATTGAAAAAGGCTTCCATGCTGGAAAACTAATCAAGGAAGTTGCAAGCCGCTGTGGCGGTGGCGGTGGTGGTCGCCCAGATATGGCGCAAGCAGGCGGAAAAAATCCAGATCAGCTTGAATCAGCATTACAATTTGTAGAAGAATGGGTAAAAAGCATCTAAAAACAGTGAATTTGTATCATCCTGGCCAAAAGGATGATACAAATTGTCACTTCTTGTTTCTATTTAGTTGTGATTAGTGTACAATAAATGGTAAGATTTACATGCACGGATTCAAACATCAGAATCTAAAGAGTGAGGTGCAGAACTTGAGCTCATTTGATAAAACTATGAAATTCAACTTTCCAGAGGAACCAGTTGAAACAAATGTAAATGAAGTATTATTCAATGTCTATGATGCTCTTCAAGAAAAAGGATATAATCCAATCAATCAAATTGTAGGATACTTATTATCAGGAGACCCTGCATATATCCCACGTCATAATGATGCAAGGAATATTATCCGAAAGCTTGAGCGAGATGAAATAATTGAGGAGCTAGTGAAATCTTATTTAAAGATTCATCGTGAGGGGTAAGACGAATGAGGATTCTCGGTTTAGACGTCGGTTCTAAAACAGTCGGCGTCGCCGTCAGTGATGAAATGGGCTGGACTGCTCAAGGCATTGAAACAATTAAGATTAATGAAGAACGTCAGCAGTTTGGTATGGAACGACTTGGTGAGATTATCAAGGAATATGAGGTAGAATCTGTCGTAATCGGTTTACCTAAAAATATGAATGGAACGATTGGACCTCGTGGCGAGGCTAGTCAGCATTTTGCTAATATGGTTGAGGAGAATTTCAGGTTGCCAGTTGATTTATGGGACGAGCGTCTCTCAACAGTAGCTGCCGAACGAGTCCTATTATCTGCAGATTTAAGTCGAAAAAAGCGAAAGCAAGTTATCGATAAAATGGCAGCAGTCATGATTCTCCAAGGGTATCTAGATAGTAAAAATTAATGAGGTGGATTTACATGGAACATGGTGAAAAGCAAATAACTGTAATTGATGAACAAGGAAATGAAATTCTATGTGAAGTATTATTTACATTCGAGTCAGAAGAATTTGGAAAGTCTTTTGTCCTATATTATCCAATAAGTGATGATAATGAGGATGAAGAGGATATCGAAATTCACGCATCAAGCTTTAGCCCATCTGAGGACGGAGAAGATGGTGAACTTCAACCAATCGAAACAGAAGAAGAATGGGATCTTGTTGAAGAAATGTTAAATACATTCCTTGATGAAGAAGGAGAAGAATAAAACAGCCGCGTGCTGTTTTTTCTTTTACCCAAAATCCCTGAAAACAACAAGATTTTTTAGAAAAAACTACAAAATTCTAGTGAATTCTTCCTAAAATTGACGAATTAGATAAAAAAATGTAGTATAATAATTCGAGTGAGGGGAGGATTTACGATATATGTCAGATAACGAATCAAAAAAGGATTTATATAAAAAGAATCTACAAGAGCGGCATAGTGAAGCCAAAGTGATCCGTAAAATTGTATTTATCGTATTTATCGTAATACTATTAGCTTTATCTGGAATAATCGGCGGAGGCTATTTATATATAAAATCGGCACTTGAGCCAGTAGACCCTACTAATAAGGAGCCAATCGAGGTTACGATTCCAATTGGTTCATCACCAACAGCAATTGCCCGAATTCTTGAGGAAAATAATGTTGTTAATAATGCAAAGGTATTTCGGTACTACACGAAATTTAAAAATGAATCTGGTTTTCAGGCTGGAGAATATACATTTAATCAATCAATGAACTTTGATGAAATCATTACAAGTCTGAAATCTGGAATTTTTATGGGTGAACCTACTTTTAAGCTCGTAATCCCAGAAGGTAAACAGCTTGAGGAGATTGCAACGATTATTGCTGAACAAACAGGTTATACCCAAGAAGAAGTAATAAATAAAATGGATGACACTGCTTATGTTCGTGATCTTATCAGCAAATATCCAAGTATTTTAACAGAGGAAATATTAAATGAGGATATTAAACATCCTCTAGAGGGCTATCTGTTCCCTGCAACGTACCCGTTTTACGAGAAAAAGCCTTCGATTGAATCTATTGTTGAAACAATGCTAGAGCAAACGGAGAAAATTTTAGTAAAATACGTAGGGTTTATGGAAGGGAATAAGTATATTGATTCAACTCATAAACTATTAACTTTCGCCTCGTTAATAGAGGAAGAAGCGACAGCGCAAACAGATCGAGAGACGATTTCCAGTGTATTTTATAATCGTTTAGATTCTGATATGCCACTTCAAACAGACCCGACTGTACTTTATGCATTAGGAGAACATAAGAGGCGCGTACTATACGAACATCTTGAAGTGGACTCACCATATAACACTTATAAAATAAAAGGTTTAACACCTGGACCGATTGCTAATGCTGGGGAAACATCTTTATCAGCTGCACTTAACCCTGCTGAAACAGATTTTATATACTTCCTAGCAGCTCCAACGGGAGAAGTATATTACTCAAAGACATTGGAAGAACATAATGCTTTAAAAGCAAGGTATATAACAAATCAACAATAGTAACTTTATTCGGCAATGTCTGAATAAAGTTACAGCCTCCGGCGGATGCCACAGATTTTTTAGAGTAAGTTATTCGAGCATAAGATCAAAGACTAAGACCGCCACTTCCTGTGGCAAC
>NZ_JBALOQ010000013.1:75082-102330 GCF_036962705.1 Bacillus sp. JJ1562 | reverse complement strand
GTCTTTGTGACCCACATCGTGTGGGCCAAAAAAAATCTGGGCGCAAATACGCCAAGGCGTATTTGATATAAGGGGAACCCAATATGGCGTTCCCTGTTTCTTTATGGTAAAATAATTCAAGAAAAATTATTATACAAAAACAAATAATTACGTCTTTACCAATACCACCATACTGAAATGGAGGTTTTTTTCTTGTTTTCAAGTAAAATAACCAATTATATAGAGACTCTAATTCCAAAAAGGAACGAAATCGTTGAAGAAATTGAACATTATGCAAGGGAAAACAATGTACCAATCATGGAACTAGTCGGCATTGAAACGATGCTTCAAATACTTCGAATATCTCAGCCAAAGCAAATTCTCGAAATTGGAACCGCGATTGGCTATTCAGCGATTCGCATGGCGCAAGCACTTCCAGGAACAAAAATCGTAACACTTGAAAGGGATGCAGAGAGATATGAAAAAGCCCTCGAAAATATTGACCTGACTGGGACAGGCTCTCAAATCGAAGTGATTTTTGGGGATGCTCTTGAAGTTGCGAATGAAGTAAAAAAACACGGTGAATTTGACTGCATATTTATTGATGCAGCAAAAGGCCAATATCGACATTTTTTTGACATCTATGAAAAATGCCTTTCAAAGGATGGCTTAATTGTGACTGATAATGTACTATTTAAAGGGCTTGTGACGGAGGAAGAAATCGAGAATAAAAGAATCCGAAATCTCGTAACAAAAATCAAATCGTACAACGAATGGCTCCACACACACCCAGATTACCAAACGACCATCTTACCAGTAGGGGATGGGGTTGCATTAAGTAAAAGAAGAGGTGTTAGAGAATGAAGAAACCAGAGCTTCTGGTCACGCCTACATGTGTCGAAGAAATTGAACCATTGATTCAAGCTGGGGCAACAGCTTTTATTATAGGTGAACAACGATATGGGTTACGTCTTGCTGGGGAATTTAAACAAGAGGAAATTGTTCAAGCGGTTGAAATTGCCCATGCTCATGATGCAAAAATATATGTAGCAATGAATGCTATTTTCCATAATGAAAAAGTGGATGAGTTAGCAGACTATGTTGCATTTTTACAGGATAATAAAGTTGATGCAATTGTGTTCGGAGACCCTGCAGTATTGATGACGGTCCGTGAGGTTGCGCCAGAAATGAAGCTTCACTGGAATACAGAAACGACTGGGACGAACTGGTATACAAGTAATTACTGGGGAAGAAAAGGTGCAAAACGTGCAGTGCTTGCCCGTGAATTAAATATGGATGCGATTGTCGAAATAAAAGAAAATGCAGCGGTTGAAATTGAGGTTCAAGTTCATGGCATGATGTGCATGTTCCAATCAAAGCGTTCACTAGTAGGAAACTATTTCGAGTATCAAGGTAATGTGATGGAAATTGAAAACCGGAAAAAAGAAAGAGATATGTTTTTATTTGATAAAGAGCGCGACAACAAATATCCGGTTTTTGAAGATGAAAATGGTACACATATCATGAGCCCAAATGATGTTTGTATTATTGATGAATTAGAAGAAATGATTGATGCTGGCGTTGATAGCTTTAAGATCGAAGGGATTTTAAAATCTAATGAATATCTACTAGAGGTTACGAAAATCTATCGAAGAGCAATCGACTTATGTGTGGAAAATCGTGCTGAATATGAAGATGTCAAAGATGACCTATTAGAGCAACTTGAAGACCTTCAACCAGTCAATCGCCCATTAGATACAGGTTTCTTCTTTAAAGAAACAGTTTACTGATAAGATAAAGAGGAGGAAAATGCATGTCAACAGCAATTGTAAGAGAGCCTATTTCAAAAATAGTTGACGGCAAGCGTGTGATTGTCAAAAAGCCAGAATTGCTTGCACCTGCAGGTAACCTGGAAAAATTAAAAATTGCTGTTCACTATGGTGCAGATGCCGTTTTTATCGGTGGTCAAGAATATGGATTACGTTCTAACGCTGATAATTTTACACTAGATGAAATCGCAGAGGGTGTAGAATTTGCTAGCAAATATGGAGCAAAAATCTATGTCACTACCAATATCTTCGCTCATAATGAAAACATGGATGGACTAGATGAATACTTAATGGGCCTCGAAAAAGCAGGAGTCTCAGGTATCATCGTAGCAGATCCACTTATTATTGAAACATGTAAACGAGTAGCTCCAAAAATGGAAGTACACCTAAGCACTCAGCAATCCCTATCCAACTGGAAGGCTGTTCAATTTTGGAAGGAAGAAGGGCTAGAACGAGTCGTACTAGCGCGTGAAACGAGTGCTGATGAGATTAAAGAAATGAAGGAAAAAGTAGATATCGAAATCGAAACATTTGTACATGGTGCGATGTGTATTGCTTATTCTGGTCGTTGTACGTTAAGTAATCATATGACAGCACGAGATTCCAACCGTGGTGGCTGCTGCCAATCATGTAGATGGGATTACGACTTATTTAAGCTTGATGAACATGAAAATGAAGTAGCTCTATTTGATGAAAAGGACGCACCATTTGCGATGAGTCCAAAAGACTTAAAGCTTATCGAATCAATTCCACGCATGATTGAATTAGGAATTGACAGTTTAAAAATCGAAGGACGAATGAAATCGATTCACTATATAGCTACGGTAGTAAGTGTTTACCGAAAAGTGATCGATGCGTATAGTGCTGACCCAGACAATTTTGTCATCGATGAAGAGTGGCTAAAAGAGCTTGATAAATGTGCAAATCGTGATACTGCTCCAGCCTTTTTTGAAGGGGTTCCTGGTGTAAAAGAGCAAATGTATGGCACACATAGCAAAAAAACAACTTATGATTTTGCTGGTCTGGTGTTAGACTATGATAAGGATTCAGCAATTGTAACATTACAGCAGCGAAATTACTTTAAAAAAGGTGACCAGATTGAATTTTTCGGCCCTGAAATTGACAACTTTACACAAACAGTTGACACGATTTGGGATGAGGACGGAAACGGGATCGAGGCTGCAAAACATCCATTGCAAATCGTTTCGTTTAAAGTGGACAAGCCTGTTTATCCGAACAACATGATGCGAAAGGGGAAGTAAAATGAGCAAGAAGCCAATTGTCATTGGCATCGCTGGGGGCTCAGGATCTGGTAAAACAAGTGTATCAAAATCCATTTATGAGCATTTTAGGGGTCACTCCATCTTAATGATCGAGCAAGATTCTTATTATAGAGATCAAAGCCAAATGCCTTTTGAAGAAAGATTAAATACAAATTATGACCATCCTTTAGCTTTTGATAATGACTTACTCATTAAGCATATTAAAAATCTTCTTGATTACAAAGGTATAAGTAAGCCGGTTTATGACTATAAATTTCATACAAGGTCTTCTGAAGTGATTCTCGTTGAACCAAAAGATGTCATTATTTTAGAGGGGATTCTCGTACTTGAGGACGAGCGGCTACGCGATTTAATGGATATAAAGCTATTTGTTGACACAGATGCAGATATCCGCATCATCCGAAGAATGCTACGTGACATTAAAGATCGTGGTCGTACGTTGGAATCTGTTATCGAGCAATATGAAACGGTGGTTCGTCCAATGCATAATCAATTCTGTGAACCAACGAAACGATATGCGGACATCATCATCCCTGAAGGTGGACAAAATCACGTTGCAATTGATTTAATGGTAACAAAAATTCAAACAATTCTTGAACAAAACGTCATTTTGTAATAACATAACAGAGAAAAAGATGTTATGATAGTACAAATCATAAGGAAAGGAATGGTAGAAATTCCCTATCATTCCTTTCCTTACATACAAAAAAGAAAAAACAATTCGTACTACATATTGAAAGCAATCACAGGGGGATTGTAACGACTACAAGGAGTGAAGGGATTATGGTAGAGAAAGTATTTCCAATGACATTAGAAGGAAAGCAAAAATTAGAGCAGGAATTAGAGAATTTAAAGACTGTTAAGCGTAAAGAGGTTGTAGAACGTATTAAAATCGCAAGAAGCTTTGGTGATCTTTCAGAGAACTCGGAGTATGATTCAGCGAAGGATGAGCAAGCATTTGTTGAAGGACGTATTACAACTATTGAAAATATGATTCGTAATGCAAAAATTATTGAAGAGGATGCTGATAGCGCAGGTAAGGTTTCATTAGGGAAATCTGTAACCTTTATTGAGCTTCCGGATGGTGAAGAAGAAACATATACAATTGTGGGAAGTGCTGAAGCAGATCCTTTTGAAGGGAAAATTTCAAATGACTCTCCAATTGCAAAAAGCTTGCTTGGCAAGCATGTTGGGGATAAAGTAACGGTTCAAACTCCAGGTGGAGATATGCTTGTCGAAATTACAAAAATTGACTAACTTTATATAAAAGATAGAAAAGGTAACTTTTCGGGCTTGCTCGAAAGAATCTGGGCGCAAATACGCCAAGGCGAATTTGATTTATATGTATAAATATTGTGACACCTCGTCGAAACTGTAGACGAGGTGTTTTTCTATGGTAATTAAAAAACGTGCATTTATCATCCTAGTCGTGATCCTTCTAACATTAACAGGGTTAATCGGCCGACTTATGCAATTACAGCTCGTTAGTACTGAAACATTTACGAATCGAGATATTAATTTAATTGAAGCAAGTGTTTCGCAACGAACGCAAGAACTTGTTATTGACCAAGGTCGTGGACGATTTATCGACCGCAATAGGGAGGCATTAACCCACGAATATTATCCAACACTCGTGTTGTTTCCTTTTTTAAAAAACATTGAATGGCCAGCTGAGGACGTAGCTGAAATCGTAAACCTCTCTGCAACTGACTTAAAAAATCAAATTCAGGATGCCAAAAAGCCTGTAATCGTAGGGGGAGACAAACCCATAGAATTAACAGAAAACCAGATGAATACAATTAACAAACTCCAAATTCCAGGTGTATTTGCTGTCCATCGTCAATATGAGCTTGATAGTGATATTGCTGAACATTTAATTGGCCTAATACGTGAAAATAAGGAATTATTCCAGAAGCGCTATCCTGAGAAAACCTATTTACCACAGAATACGAAACTAGGAATCACTGGTTTGCAATCGACGTTTGATGAATTCCTATTGCCAGAAGGAGAGGCGAAGCTTTTATATCATGTAGCAGGGGATGGAGGCCCATTATTTGGAATTGATGTAAAATACACAGCGCCAGCAAATCCTTATTATCCAGTCGCAATTCAGACAACCTTAGATAAAGATCTACAGCTTTTGGCGGAAAGTATTCTTGATAAGAATGATTTGAAAAAAGGGGGAATTGTCCTCCTTGATGTAGAATCCAATGATTTACTTGCTATGGTTAGTAAACCGGATATAAATTCAAAGAATCCATTTGGAGATGGCACTGCCCAAAATCAAATGATCATGCCCCAATTTCCTGGATCGGTTTTTAAGACGGTAATAGCCGCTGCTGCGATTGAACATCAGCAAATTTCTAACGATAGAATATTCAATTGTGACCAAAATTTGTATGGAGAAGGGCAAGCTGAATATCCGCATGGGATGCTTAATTTCCATAATAGCTTTGCAAAAAGCTGTAATTATACTTTTGCTAGCCTTGCGCAGGAATTATTACAAAAGGATCAAAATGTAATTGAACAATATTCCGAAATGCTTGGCTTACTTGGTCCTGTGGGCTGGAATGGTGATGTATTTCGCTTTCAGGATTTCAAGCAAATCCCAAAAGAATATAATGGACAAATTTGGACAGATGAAAAGGATAAACATGTTTCAAAAGCCATTGCGCAAACAGCGATTGGTCAAAAGGATGTTAGGGTAACTCCATTAGGTATAGCGAATATGATGTCAACCATTGCGCGTGGCGGTTCAAAAAAAGAAGTTCGAACTGTTAGTGATGTGTTATATAAAAACGGTACAACCTTATTTTCTTTTTCAAAACAGGATATGGAAGGACCCAAAATTGCACCATATACAGCAAGCAGGCTCCAGGAATTGCTTCGAGGAGTTGTTACATCTGGAACTGGACAACGATTTGCCGATCTTCCTTATAGTGTGGCCGGTAAATCTGGAACAGCTGAAACCGGAAAAAAACAAGGTGAGACTGGACTTGTCAATACATGGTTTGCGGGATATTTTCCATTTGAAAGCCCGAAATATGCACTTGTAGTGGTCAATTTGGAGCAGCCAGGCTCTCAGTCTGTAACAAATACAGTTTTTTATGAAATCGTTCAAGGAATACATCAATTGGAACAGGAAAAAAGTACCAAAACAAACGACTGATAAAGAAATGTCTTCAACCTTTCGTTCACACATGCTAGAATAAGAAGATAGTCGATTGAGAAATAGTCGTTTTTAGGAGGTACTATAAAATGGGGTATGACATAGACAAACTATATGAAGGTCCTCGATCGGAAAGAAGAGCGAAACGAAAAAAGGTAAATCGAATTTTAAATATTTTAATTGTCCTTGTAGTTGTTATGATTGTCTTTTTTGGTGGAAAGCTCATTTTTGGAGACAAAAATGTTGATGAATCTGCGTCTTCAAATCAAACGAACCAACCAGCAGACAATGAGGGAAAAGCTGCTTCGGATGATTCAAAGGACAAAGAAAAAGCTTCCACTGATAAACAGGATGAACAAGAAAATAAACAGGAATCTTCCGAAGAAAATAAGGAAGATCAAGCTCCAGAATCTGATGAATCTGCTGTTGTTACAGAAGGTGACCCAGGATCAAATGTTTTGAAAACAATTGTTGATCCTGCATGGAAACCAATCGGTACTACACAGGCAGAACCGCATAGCATTGATTATGCAGAAAACTCAGTTGACCGAAATGAAATGGAGATGGCCACAAGCTATGCAACAGGTTTTGATCAATCAGATATGGTTGTTTGGTGGCTAGGAAGAAATGGGGAAAACTCCATTACTGCAACCGTTTCATCAAAAACAACAAAACAAGTTCTTAGAGTATACTTAGATTGGGTTCCAAATGAAGGATGGAAACCTACACAAGTGGAAGAATTAAAAGAAAATGATAGTCAAACATATAAAGAATTTAATAATTAAGAACCTGATGAAAATGAAGATGATGATTAAATTAAGCGCGGGTGATCCTGCGCTTTTTTGTATCCATTTTTATGCAATGATGATTGAAAAAATAAGATGAATATGTTAAATTTAGAACAGTTCTTTTTTGAATTCATAGTATACTTATAGGAATAATATATAATGGTGGAGAGTGATAAAAATGGGGAGAGAGTTTTTAGAGGTTTTCGAAGGTTGGGCAAACACTTATGACCAGACAGTAACAGGGAATGATGTGGAATATCAGGAAGTGTTTTCACGATATGACGATATTCTAAATGATGTCGTTCAGAAATCTGGCCCTGTAGTATTAGAATTTGGAGTGGGTACTGGTAACCTCACTCAAAAACTACTTGACGAAAATAAAAAAGTGTATGGAGTTGAACCCTCAGAACCAATGCGAGATATTGCATTAGAAAAGCTTCAAAGCTATTCACTTACTATAGAAGATGGTGACTTTATCGATTTTAATAATCCTGCTGAAAAAATCGATACAATTGTTAGTACGTATGCTTTCCACCACTTAAATGATATCGAGAAAAATCAAGCATTTTCCCAATATAGCAACATACTTGAAAAAGGTGGTAAAATAGTGTTTGCGGATACAATGTTCGAAAATAAACAAGAATATACATTGACGATTCAGTCCGCAACACAAAGAGGCTTCTTTAATCTAGCAAAAGATTTAGAAACAGAATACTACACAACCATTCCTGTATTGCAAGAAATTGCACAGCAAAATGGATTTACTATTGAATTCACACGTTTTAATCATTTTGTTTGGGTGATGGAGGCGACGAAACAGTAAAAATGAAAGGTGATATGTAATTATGAAGGTAGCAATTATCGGAGCAATGGATGAGGAAGTAGCTATTTTACGGGAGAAAATTGAGAATAGACAGGAAACAACAGTAGCTGGAAGTGTGTTCTATACTGGAACGATGAATGGCTATGATGTGATTTTATTGAAATCAGGGATCGGTAAAGTAAATGCTGCGATTTCTACAACGATTTTATTACTGCAATTTAAACCTGATTTTGTGGTGAATACTGGTTCAGCAGGCGGCCACTTAGAAACCCTTAATGTAGGTGACATTGTCATTTCATCTGAAGTAAGACATCATGATGTGGATGTAACTGCCTTTAATTATGAATATGGGCAAGTACCAGGGTTGCCTGCTGCCTTTAAAGCAGATGAAAAACTAATTGAATTAGCCGAAAAAAGTGCCGAAGGAATCACGGATATTCAGGTTGTGACAGGATTGATTGCAACAGGTGATTCCTTTATGAATGACCCAGAGCGAGTTTCGTTTGTCAGTCAAAAATTTGGTGATTTATATGCAGTGGAAATGGAAGCAGCTGCAGTGGCGCAAGCTTGTCATCAATTTGAAGTACCTTTTGTAGTTATTCGTGCCTTATCAGATATCGCAGGGAAGGAATCAGACGTCTCTTTTGAACAATTCCTACAAACAGCTGCAGCCAATTCTTCAAAAGTTGTAGAACGAATGGTAGAAGAAATAAATAGATCAAAGTAACGGAGGATTTGTCATGCAAGTGTTTCGAAATGTCCATGAGCTTATCGGAAATACTCCGATAGTTGAAATTACGAAGTTTCCATTACGTAATGGTGTTCGTCTTTTTGCAAAGCTTGAATTCTATAATCCCGGTGGTAGTATCAAGGATCGCTTAGGAGTTGAACTTCTTCAGCATGCTTTTGCGACCGGTCAGTTAACTGAAGGGGGAACAATCATTGAACCCACCGCTGGCAATACGGGAATTGGACTTGCTCTTGCTGCAATCGACCGTAATGTTAATGTGATTCTTTGTGTGCCAGAGAAGTTTTCCACTGAAAAACAAGATTTGATGAAGGCATTAGGAGCAACAGTTATCAATACGCCTACGGAGGCTGGGATGACTGGTGCAATTGAAAAGGCAAAAGAGCTTCTTAATGAAATTCCAAATTCCTATTGTCCACAGCAATTCGCAAACCCAGCTAATCCTGAAACCTATTATAAAACACTTGGACCTGAAATTTGGCAGCAGCTTGAGGGCCAAATTGATATTTTTGTAGCAGGTGCTGGTACAGGTGGAACCTTTATGGGTACTGCTAAGTATTTAAAAGAAAAGAAAAATTCCATAAAAACCGTTATCGTTGAGCCTATTGGATCTATTTTAAATGGTGGTGAATCAGGACCACATAAAACAGAAGGAATTGGCATGGAGTTTCTTCCAGGTTATATGGATACGTCTTATTTTGATTCCATTCACACCATTTCGGATGAGGATGCATTCGATAGGGTGAAGGAAGTGGCACAATCTGAAGGATTGCTTGTTGGTAGTTCATCAGGAGCTGCACTTCAAGCGGCATTATTAGAAGCGGAACAAGCAAAGCCAGGATCGCATATCCTTGTGATCTTTCCAGATAGTAGTGAACGCTATTTAAGCAAAAAAATATATGAAGGTGGGATATAGGATGAAACGAAAAACATTGCTTATCCATGGGGGAGTAGGCGAGGATCCACAGACAGGGGCTGTAAATACACCAATCTATCAAGTAAGCACATATAAACAAGAAGGAATCGGAAATTTTAAGGGCTATGAATACTCACGTACAGGAAATCCAACTAGGCATGCACTTGAAGAATTAATCAAGGATATTGAAGGAGGAGAACGGGGATTTGCATTTGGTTCGGGTATGGCGGCTATCACAGCGGTAATGATGCTATTTAACAGTGGAGACCATGTATTATTAACTGATGATGTGTACGGTGGTACGTATCGCGTGATGACTAAAGTTCTTAACCGCTTAGGCATTGATTCAACCTTTATTGATACAAGCAATCTGGATAATATTGAAGGTGAAATCCGTGAGAACACAAGAGCGATTTTCATTGAATCACCGACAAATCCTTTATTAAAAATTACAGACATTAAGGGCGCTTCAAAAATTGCGAAAAAGCATAACCTTTTAACAATTGTTGATAACACTTTTAGTACACCGTATTGGCAAACTCCAATTGCACTTGGCGCTGATATCGTCCTACACAGTGCTACCAAGTATATTGGTGGACATAGTGATGTAGTGGCTGGTCTTGTTGTAGTGAATTCAGCAAAGTTAGGCGAGGATTTGCATTTTGTTCAAAACTCAACTGGTGGTGTGCTAGGTCCTCAGGATTCTTGGCTGTTGATACGTGGTATTCGCACACTTGGAGTTCGAATGGAAGAGCATGAAGAAAATACCCGAAAAATTGTGGAGTTCCTACAAACCCACCCAGCAGTTAAAAAAGTGTTCTATCCTGGAATTGAGACACATCCAAACCATGCTATTGCTAAGGCTCAGGCAACAGGCTTTGGTGGAATGGTATCCTTTGATGTTGGTAGTGCTGAGAATGCAGATAAGCTGCTAAGTAAGGTTAAATACTTCACATTGGCAGAAAGTCTTGGGGCAGTTGAAAGCTTGATTTCAGTTCCAGCAAAAATGACACATGCTTCTATTCCAAAAGATCGTCGTGAAGAACTTGGTATAGGTGATGGACTTGTTCGTATTTCAGTAGGATTAGAAGATGTAGAAGACTTAATCGAAGACCTTGAACAAGGTTTACTATAAAAAAAGCGTTACCTCTAGCCAGAAACTGGGCTAGAGGTTTATTTTTGGTTGCAATGAAATTGCTAAATTTTACATTCTTCTCGGGCTTTTAATGTATGTTATCATAGGATGGAAGTTTACTTATTTGGTAGGTGGAATACATGATGGATCGGAATAAACAATTGAAAAACCTGCGTAATAAAATCACAGACTTCACAAACTTTGGTTACATCCTACTTGCGTTAAGTGTGTTTTTATATATTGGTATCATCATACCGGAGGAACGTTCTCCGTTTCAAATTAATATCATGATAGGTTCAACACTCACTCTTTTATGCTTGTCGTTTGCATTTTTCTTATTAGCCATTAAATATAAAAAACATTTCGAAGAATAATAGTCCTTCACCTAAAATTGTGGTGAAGGAATTTTTTTGTAAAAAAAGGGTTTACATAAGTGGTGGTGTTGGTTATAATTACCATAGTAGGAAAAAATTAATGACAAAGGGAGGTCGAGTAAAATGATGAAAGTAACAATTGACATGACAAATTCAAAAACTTCATATGGAAAAATCTATTCGACCATACCGGTGATTAATTTCTAAATTATGAAACGTTAATCATGCCACAGGTGGAATAGTACGCCTGTGGCTTTATTATGCCCTTTAACGCCACAGTACTAGTATGCCTGTGGCGTTTTTGTGTCTTTTTTTCCTACACAGAATTAATATTAATCCGATCAAGGAGGTGATAAATAATGACCATCAATCTATTCTTTTTAACTATTTCGATTTCAAAACGTCAAAAATCAATCGAAGAGTATGAACGTGAGGAAAGAGTCAATAAGCTTATGGAAGAAATGAAGGAACGCCAATATTCAATGATGCGCTTATTCTAATCAACAAAATTCAAAAAATAAAAGGAAGAAAGGGGAATGAATATGTTTATGAAATTGTGTCCGATTGTAGCTTGGTTATCTGTGGAGAAGGATTCCACCTAACGAATAATAATTTTAGGAGGAGTTAAGCATGCTATCTGTTCATGTGCTTATTTTTACAATTTTATTTACAAAGAAAAATAAATATTAAAGCAATGGGAGCGCCAATTAGGACGCTCCTTTTGGTTTGAATGGCTGCCTTAATTCTGTCAAACTTCCTTAACATAATGTTCAAAAGTGGATAACGTTTTCACAGTCTATAAGTGATAAAGTAAAAGTAAGAAGTACTCTCTATTATGGAGGTTGATGAAAATGTTTATGATCGTAATGGGAATTGTTATTACGTCTGTTATTGCAATTATTATTGGAACTGAAGTTAGTGTAGAATTATAGGTTAAAGAAACAGGGTGAATTGCAAGACCTGCAATTCACCCTGTTTTTACGACCTTTTTTTCTCTTTTTCCGCCCGATAAAATTCATGGAACATTTTCATTAAAGCACGTTTTTCAATGCGAGAAACATAGCTTCTTGAGATACCAAGCTCTTTTGCAATTTCACGCTGGGTTTTTTCTTTCTTTAAATCAAGTCCAAACCTACCTACAATGACTTCTCTTTCCCTGTCATCAAGGACATCTATATATTCTTTGATTTTTTCAAGCTCCATATTTAATTGAATGGTTTCAATCACATCTTCTGTTTCCGATTTCAGCACATCAATTAAACTAATTTCATTTCCTTCTTTATCCTGGCCAATCGGATCATGTAGAGAAACATCCTTTTTTGTTTTCTTTAGGGCTCTTAAGTGCATCAGTATCTCATTTTCTATACATCTTGCAGCATACGTAGCCAATTTTGTTCCTTTTCCTTGTGAATAGCTTTCGATTGCTTTAATTAAACCAATTGTACCAATCGAAATGAGATCCTCCGTGTCCTCACCAGTGTTTTCAAATTTTTTTACTATATGAGCGACTAACCGTAAATTATGTTCAATTAACACATTCCGAGCAAGTTCATTTCCCTCGGCCAACATTTCTAAGTATTTCTTCTCATCAGAAGATGATAACGGTTGAGGAAAAGCATTATTTTTTACATAGGATACTAAAAATAATAATTCTTTAACAAAATAGCCTAGTGCTGCTAACAGTCCAGACATTCGCTCACCTCCACATAAATCGTAGTGTATGTATATTCGTTACACTACTTTACCTAGGCATTTGCCCATTACTTAATGGTATGAGCGAATATGCTTACTCGTGTCTGTCCAAAAGAAAAAAGCTGATGTTAGTACAAAAGATGGTCTTTTTTACACCATCAGCCCTAATATTTATTTTATTATCGTAAAAAACGGTGCAATGACCACAATCAACGCTAAACCAAAAACAACAATGGAGCCTGGTTTGTTTTTATCCTTCCAAAGAGAAATGGAAAACCCAGTGGTATAGGCGAAGATGATTGTCATCATTAAAAGAACAAATAATTTCATATCTTAATCTCTTATCCTTTCATAGCTTGGTAATTTTGATTGTCGCCCGAATTCACCAAATCTAACATCGACTGTAACGCTAATATTTGCATCGGAATAGGATGTCATCCAATCATATTTCTCCCACTGTGGAATGGATGAGAAATGCCTTCTCGCTACTCGGGAAAAGCCAAATAGGTCTGCCTTAAATTCCTCCTGTGTACGTTTAACAAGATCATTAATTCTTTGTTCAAATCCATTTATGATATGATTCTTTAATTCTTTTCTTTTTTCCTCATCGTCTGCATAATTTACCATACTATGGTCGGTTAAAATATCAGCTTGTATAGGGAGCTTCACTTTGATAATTGGTGCTTGCTTTGATACATCCACGGTTATTTGTGGGGAGTATACTTGAGTGAAACGAGCGGTTATCCAATAATCCTTTATAAAGGGATCAGGAATAGAAACTAAAAAGCTGGGTTTTTCCACATATTTGTTTAGCATTTGCCTTAAACGAGTCTCTTGCACCGATAATTTCCCAATCATTTGTCCCTCTTTAAAGACTGCGGAACCCAGAAATTGCGCAGGGTTTGTTTTCCCAGTTACTTTCATCTTACCTGCAATTAAATGCTGATCCTCGTTTTTCTTTGCTGTAATTTCGTCCTGCTCAGTCGTCACATAGGCAGAAATAAATAGATCTGCATCTGCTTCAGTTATTCTAAAAAAATTGTTAATTTCGGAGTTTGGAATAAAGCCAATTTCAGTTGCATTTTTAAAAAGGGTTTCAAAATATTCATGTCTTCTAGTTTCAAGTTTTGGCTTATTTTGTTCGATAAATGTACTAGCTTTTTCCTTTGTAACAATGAGTTTTGAATCACGTCTAACATCTCGGTCCTTTGTGGCGTCATAAAAATATCGAATAAAATCCTTGTCCCTCGCAAGTTCTTCTGAAACGACAAAGTAATCCAAAATATCATAGGTGATACCCTTTGCTATTACGGCATTTGCCAAGTTTTCAGATTGAATAAAACTTGAGGCGTTGAGTGTAATAATTTCATGTGTTGGTTCATTGCCGCCCCCACCACCATTTAGTGCGGATCCCGCCTCTGGATTTGAAATTAAATAAGTGATTTTTAAAAATCCTTTAACATCTGATTTGTCTAGACCAATCCCAAGGACATAAGCTCTTCGATCAATTTCCTCCATATCCCAGCACCCAACCAACAAGAATAAAATTGAAAAAATCAAAGAAAGTCTAGTTACTTTGGGTTGTTTTTTCATGTTTCAAATCCCCTCTAAGTTTTGCTAGTATCCACATAAGGAAAGGAATAAAAAGAAACATAGGACTCATGGAATTTAATAAAACCTCTCTTATATTAAAAACTGTGAATGTAGGTGCCTCAGGAGCCATTCCAAAAATAACAACGATTGTTGCAATTGTTGGGGCTAAATATTCAAAGCTTTTGATATTACAAATGCCTCCTAAAAATACGGCAATTAAATAGATATAGACTGTAAACCGAATGAATGAGGCTATAATCCAAAATGGAAAGAAAAAGGTTTCAATATTTGTTAAAAATCCAAACCTAATCAAACGTATTAACTCTTGGTATGGATAATCAAGCATTTTTAAACCTTCATAATCAAATACAAATAAATAGATAAGAAAAGCAAGAGTTAACTCAATCACGATAATGACAAATGCGATCCATGTCCCTTTTTTAAACGCTTTTGCGGATACAATATAAGGGGCAATTAATCCCATAAAAAAAAATTCTGAAAAAAGCGATACATGTGTTGTACTACTTTTTATAACCTCTAAAGATCCAGGACCTAAAATTGGAAAAATGAAGGCAAGGTTACTTTCCTTTAGTGCTAAAAGTAGGGTTATGAATAAAGAAATTTTTATATAGAAGAGCACTAGCCATGAAACAGTACCGATATGTTCTAGGCCTTTTTTGGCGCAATACGCACAAACTGCCATTAAAACCGTAAAAATAATCAAATACGGTGTTTGTGTAAAATACATTGTCCCAATGATATCCACATAAAGGGCTGAATCATACGTAAGTCCGATAAAAAATGCCAGTAATAGAATACATGATAGAACTGTGCCTAAATATTTTCCAAATAAATGAAGAATGACATCATGCAAATTCTTATTTTTATAAGCTGTAACGACTTTAATTGTCAAATAAATTGGAATAATAGATATTAACCCAATAATAAGTGGTGCCATCCAATAAGCGCTACTAAGGAATTCTACCAAAATGGTTGGTGTATCATCAGACAGTTTTACACCGATCACTAATATTACGATAGCTACGTATTCTCTTATACCAATTTTCCCTCTTGATTGCTCCATAGCCTATTCCTCTGCCTTTTTTATGACGTCCTTTGGTTTTAAATAGCCGGGACGAACAGTTTCATTTTTGATCATTTTTCTGATGATTGTATCTCCAGAAGAAATGTACTTAGGTGACATAGGAGATAAGTATGGAACGCCAAATGATTTTAGGGAAACCATATAAAATAATCCGACTGTAAATAAAGCTGTCATACCATAAATTCCAAAAAAACCAGCCGAGAAAATAAAAGCAAATCGAATGATTCTTATCGCGAAATTCATGCTCACATCGCTTAGTGTAAATGAACAAAGCCCACTTAATGCTACGACAATAACTACAATAGGGCTAACAATATTCGCCTGAACCGCAGCTTGTCCTAAAATTAACGCTCCAACAATACCGATTGTTGGCCCGATTGTATTAGGGACTCGAAGTCCAGCTTCCCTAATTAACTCAAAGGCTATTTCCATCAATAATATTTCGATAAGAACTGGGAACGGAACCTTTTCACGGGTTGCGGAAATGGCTAATAAAAGATCAGTTGGAACCATTTCCGAATGGTAATTTGTAATTGAAACATAAATCGCAGATCCAAAAACGGTGATAAACAATGCACATACACGTAAAATTCGAGTGAAATTTCCAAATAAAAATCGTAAATAGTGATCCTCAGGGTTATGAATAAAGGACCAAAAAGTAGTAGGTAGTATTAAGGAAGATGGTGAATTATTCATTAATAAAACGACATATCCATCCTCTAAAAAGGAGGAAGCACGATCAGGTCTTTCCGTATATAAAATACTAGGAAAGATGGATTTTGGCCTTTCTTCGATGTATTGTTCCAAAAGAGAAAGATTTTGAATGGCGTCGACATCTAAAGAACTGACTCTTTCTTTAATATTTTTTATCAATTTATCATTGGCAAGGTCCTTTATATAAAGTATAAATAGTTCATTATTTGAACGTTTTGTAATGGTAATATTTTCGACAATTAGATTTTCATTCCTGATTTTTTTTCGAACTAAAGAAATGTTTGTATCTGCTTTTTCGTTAAAGGACTCCTTTGGACCTTTAAGGACAACTTCATTTTCTGCTTTTTCAACCGATCTACCTTGGAAATTCGCCGTTCCTATCACATATGCTTGTTTTTCACCATCAATGAATAAAATGGAGTTTCCTTGATTAGCACCGTTAACAATATCTTCTATTAGTTGAACCTTTGTGAATGATTGAATTTGGATGATCTTTTGAACGTCCTTTTCTGGATTTTCATTTAGTAACAAAGGTTCAAGAATATGCTTACTAATCATGTCAACATCAGTTATTGTTGATATAAATAAGATGGCAGCGTTTTTATTTATTCCATTAATAGTAAAATTATGGATTTTCACATCGTTGTTATCCGGGAGTGAATATAGCTTTTTTAACGTTGATATGGTTGATTGAAGATCTGGGTCTACTTCTTGACTTTTTATTTCAATCTCTTCCGCATTGGACTTTTGCGGATATTGTTCGGGATCTAGTTTAGGATTATTAAACTTTTCGATAAGATTTTGGATAGCACGCTTTTTCATAACAGACAGCTCCGAGCTTTTTCCTAAGTTTGCCACTAAAGGTGGAATTTAATGCAAATCATAAAAAGGCGTAGAAGCGGTTAATAATTTTCCGAAATGATAGAAGTTTTATAAAAATCCCTTTATAATGAATGGTGTGAATTATTTAGTGAGTCTAAATAATTAAGAAGGGGGAACTTAATGTGAGCATACGTACATATGAACAAAAATGGGATTTAGATGTATTTTTTGAAGGTGGTAGCAGTTCACCTATATTTCATTCCTTTTTAGAGGCGTTACATAAGGAATTAATTGAGTTCAGTGCATTGGTAGACCAATTTCAAGTACCTACAAATGCAAAGGATAAAGATGGATTATTAAACATATTGAATGCTTTTCAATCATCATTTAAAAAGCTTCGTCAAGCAGGAGCATTTGTTAGCTGTTTGACAGCACAGGATACAACTGATCGTAGGGCTAGCCAATTACAAGGAAAAACAACTCAGCTTAATAGTGAGCTTCAATCGATTTTAACGGCATTCGATCAAAAGCTAGTTTCCACCCAGCAGCCAGTATGGGATGAACTTTTATCAGAGGAGCCATTTAACGAGCTTTCATTTGTTTTAGAGGAAAGAAGAACAAGAGCAAAAGAAAAACTATCTTTAGAACAAGAAAGCCTAATTAATGCTTTAGGTGTTGATGGCTATCACGCATGGGGTCAGCTTTATAATATGGTTGTTGGTAATATCAAGGTTCCATTTGAAGAAAATGGTGAAACAAAGCAGCTTTCAGTCGGTCAAGCGTTTAACAAGTTTTCAAGCTCTAACCGAAAGGTAAGACAATCCATGTTTACCCAATGGGAAAAAGCCTGGGATGAGCATACTGATTATATTGGCGAAGCACTGAATCATCTTGGTGGTTTCCGATTAAATGTGTATAAAGCACGTGGTTGGGAAAACGTACTCGGGGAGCCACTTGATATAAACAGAATGTCTAAGGAAACGCTTAACACGATGTGGACTGTTATTACAGAAAATAAAGCACCTTTTGTGGAATATTTAAGCCGCAAAGCAAAGCTTTTAGATCTTGAAAGGTTAAGTTGGTACGACCTTGATGCACCTGTAGGACAAGCAGAAAGCAAGGTGTCTTATCAAGAAGGTGCCGAGTTTATTTTAGAACAATTTAGTAAGTTTGGTCCTAAGCTTACTGAGTTTACACAAAAAGCTTTTGAAGATAGCTGGATTGAGGCTGAGGATCGCCCTGGAAAACGTCCAGGAGGATTTTGTACGAGTTTTCCTGAAAGCGATCAATCAAGAATCTTTATGACATTCTCAGGAACACCTTCAAATGTGTCAACTCTTGCTCATGAGCTTGGCCATGCATTCCATCAGCATGCAATGTCTGGCGTTCATACATTAAATCGTAGCTATGCAATGAACGTGGCAGAAACTGCATCGACTTTTGCCGAAATGATTGTTGCGGATGCATCTGTAAAAAATGCGAAGTCCGAAGATGAAAAAATTGCTCTATTAGAGGATAAAATTCAAAGAAGTGTTGCCTTCTATATGAATATTCATGCAAGATTCCTATTTGAGACAAGATTTTATGAGGAGCGCAAGACTGGTATTGTAAGTACAGATCGCCTCAATGAATTAATGCTTGAAGCGCAGAAGGAAGCATATTGCGGTGCATTAGATGAATATCACCCACAATTCTGGGCATCTAAAATGCATTTCTATATTACAGGCGTCCCTTTTTATAACTTCCCATATACGTTTGGATATTTATTCTCTTTAGGAATCTATGCTAAGGCGTTAGAAGAGGGAATAGATTATGAAGAGAAGTACATCGCAATGTTAAAGGATACAGCTAGCATGAAGGTGGAAGACCTTGCTGCTAAACACTTAGGTGTTGATTTAACAAAACGTGATTTCTGGGAAAAAGCAGTAAAGCTCTCTATTAAAGATGTCGAAGAATTTTTAGAGTTAACGAAATAAGAAAAAAAGTGCAAAGCGCACAGCCTTAGCCTTAGACCAGAGAGCCGATGGCGCATGGAGCTTAGCTAGACATAAGAAAAAACCTATCCACTTCAACAAAGCGTGGATAGGTTTTTTTATACTTTCTTTAATTTAAACGTTCCAACCATAAGGAAAGAAAGAATAATAATGAGGTAAATGAAAAATTGTGGAGATACATATGGGATTGCTAAGAAGCTTAATGTCAATAGACAGCCAGCAGCTGTTATCGGTAAGCCTACAAAGAAGCCTTTGTTGTCACTAATATTGAATTTTGCTAAGCGAAATGCTCCACATCCGATATAGAAAACGGTGAAAAACATTCCTGGTGCTCCGAATTCAAAGATAATCCCTTGGTATAATAAAAGTGCAGGTGCAACTCCAAATGATATAATATCGCACATCGAGTCAAGTTGTTTCCCAAGCTCTGATTCGATTTGAAACTTTCTTGCTACCATCCCATCGAAACGGTCTGCAAGTGCTGCTAAAAAGATAAGTAATAAGCTTAAATTTAATTCATTCTTGAGAGCAAATAAAATGGAAAAACCACCTAAGCTTAGGTTGATTAGAGTAAGTATGTTAGCAGTATGGGCTTTAAGCTTTTTTAATGTTGAATCTAAATAATCCAATAAAAACATTTCTTCACTCCTTTCTTGGAAAAGTCTTTGTAATAGATATCAATAATAATTAAAATAGAATAGTATTGCATTAATAACCTTATTTTATTCGTTCGAAAGTGTATAGTCAAAGGGAAATTGTAATTTTTAGGGGGAATTGAATTTGCAGAAATGGCTTTATCGTTTCTTCATTGAATTAACAAACCATCGTCTTTCATCGGCGATTTTAAAAAAATTTTCACAATCAAGAGTTAGTGCTATACTTATTCCGAGTTATGCGAAAATATACAATATTAACCAAGCAGAAATGGAAAAAAACTTATCTGATTTCGGAACTCTTCAAGACCTTTTTGTTAGACAACTGAAACAGAACAGCAGGGATATTGATCAAAAAGAAGATACTGTAATCAGCCCGGTTGATGCCGTTATTGAAGACACTGGTATCATTAGCGCGAAAAAGGAAATAACTGTAAAAAATAAACATTATTCCATTCAAGAAATGCTTGGTGATGAAGAATCTCTTACTAAATATATAGGTGGTACCTTCGTTATTCTTTATTTAAGTCCAAGCCACTATCATCGAATTCATAGTCCAATTTCTGGGGTTATAACAAATCAATGGGAATTGGGGCGGAAATCGTATCCGGTTAATCGACTCGGGTTAAAATATGGAAAAGATCCTTTATCCAAGAATTTTAGAAAAATTTCCGAAATACGTGCAAATGACTCATATGTTGCTGTGGTCAAGGTTGGGGCAATGTTTGTCAATAGTATAGAAACAACCCATAGAAGTGATTCTGTGAAAAAAGGGGAAGAAATTGCGTACTTCTCATTTGGTTCAACCGTTATTCTATTATTTGAAAAAGAAAGTTTTGCAATTAGCCCTAAAATTAAATCATCAAAAAATGTTAAAGTCGGTGAAGTCTTAGGTACTCTTAAACAAGAAAAAAAGAGCCTCTAAAAGGGCTCTTTTATAAAATCATGTTTTATGATATATTTCTAATCTTATGACCTAATGATCTGCGCGTAATTTCAGTTTCAATAAGGTGAATAAAATCAGGACTTAGCTTTAATTTTATTGCTTTAAAATAAGATTCAACTAACAAGTCATCTGATAATTTTTTCATAGCCTTAAGCCAACGGTTGGCTATCCACCTCCTAAAGATTTATAAGTATCATTTGTTCTATTTGATTTCTTGTTGTCATATACTAATACGTTATTCTTAGTTGGTAATTTAACTCTATCACGAAAAAAATAATGGAACAACCGTTCTGTTATCCACAGGAAAAAGTGGATAACCTGTGGGTATTTTGTTTATAAAATTTGGAAATCTATGTATATCAGTGTGTAAAATGTGTATAAGTTTATCCACAAGTGTTGAAATTTACTGACATTTGTCGAAAACTTTTTATTTTTTTAATAAAAACTATTAAACATGACGGAATTTGTCTTGACTCGGCTTTGTGAAAATCACTTCAATCCGTTATGATAGGATAGGTACATAAAAGGAAGAATCCGGTGAGGTGTAAACGTATTGTTGAAGAAATTTTTACCAAATGAGCATGTGAAAACCGTTTTGGAGATTTCTCCAAGCAAGCTAAAGGAACTTGGAATTAAAGGTGTAATTACTGATTTAGATAATACATTGGTAGAATGGGATCGTCCAAGTGCTACACCAGAGCTTGTTGAATGGTTTAAAGATATAAAGGAACATGGGATTACTGTGACGATCGTTTCAAATAATAATGAAAAAAGAGTTAAGGATTTTGCAGACCCCTTAGGTATCCCATTTATTTTTGAGGCGAGAAAACCATTGGTACGAGCCTTTAAACGTGCAATAAGGGAAATGAATTTACAAAAGGATGAGGTTGTTGTTATTGGTGACCAGCTTCTGACCGATGTATTGGGTGGGAATCGCTGTGGCTTGCACACAATTCTCGTAGTTCCTGTTGCACAAACAGATGGATTTTTTACAAAGTTTAATCGATTGGTTGAAAGAAGAATACTGACTTGGATGAAGCGTCGCGGAATGCTTTATTGGGAGGATTAATAGAGTGGAACAAGAAAAGATTAGCTGTATTGGCTGTGGAGTTGAAATCCAAACGGCAGACAAGGCAGGGTTAGGATATGCACCACCATCTTCTTTAGATAAGGATAAAGTCATCTGTCAACGATGTTTTAAATTAAAGCATTATAATGAAGTACAAGATGTTTCATTAACAGATGATGACTTTTTAAAAATCCTTCATGGGATTGGCTCTACCGATGCATTAATCGTAAAGATCGTTGATATATTCGATTTTAATGGTAGTTGGTTACCTGGTCTTCATCGTTTTGTGGGGAACAAAAATATAGTATTAGTTGGCAATAAAGTAGATTTGCTGCCTAAATCGGTGAAACCAAAAAAGCTAGTTAACTGGATGAAAGGATCATCCCGAGAGCTAGGACTCAAACCTGTGGATGTCTTTTTAATTAGTGCTGAAAAAGGCACTGGAATTAAAGAGGTTGCAGATGCCATCGAGCATTATCGCAGTGGAAAAGATGTATATGTAGTAGGTTGTACAAATGTTGGAAAATCAACTTTCATAAATCGTCTTATTAAGGAATTCAGTGGGGAGAAGGAGGATATCATTACGACTTCACACTTTCCTGGAACAACATTAGATATCATTGATATTCCACTGGATGATGAGCATTCCTTATTTGATACTCCAGGAATTATTAATCACCATCAAATGGCACATTTTGTTTCAAAACAAGACTTGAAGGTAATCACACCAAAAAAAGAAATCAAACCAAAGGTCTTTCAATTAAACGAACAACAAACCTTGTTCTTTGGCGGCTTAGCTCGGTTTGATTTTGTAAGTGGGATCAGGCAATCATTCGTTTGTCATTTCTCAAATTTGCTGAATATCCATCGAACAAAACTTGAAAATGCTGACGAATTATATGAAAACCATAAAGGTGAGTTATTACAGCCACCTGGAAAAAATGAACTAGATGAATTCCCACCCCTAGTTGCCCATGAATTTATGATCAAAGAAGCAAAAACAGATGTTGTCTTCTCCGGCTTGGGCTGGATAACGATTAACGAACCACATACAAAGGTTGTCGCCCATGTTCCAAAGGGTGTAGGAGTTATTGTAAGAAAGTCGTTAATATAGTATTAGAAAAAATATTTATTATGGGTGAGGAAATGGAAAAGGTTTACGGTGTAATCGGAAGTCCCATCTCACATTCAATGTCACCAATAATGCATAATGATCTTTTTGAACATTATAAGCTTAAGGCAAGATACCATGCTTTCCATGTTGCGCCGGGCGGAGTCCAGGCCGCTATGGAGGGGTTCAAAGCTCTGGGAATCTCGGGGATTAATGTTACCATTCCGCATAAAATTGATGTCATTGAATATTTAGATGCAGTTGAAGAGGTTGCAGCAAATATTGGGGCGGTAAATACGGTTGTTAATGAGAATGGGAAATTAGTTGGCTATAATACGGATGGAAATGGCTTTATCCGTTCAGTAAATCAGATAATTAGTAATGAAGAAATAAGATCTGCGAAAATATTAATAATCGGTGCAGGTGGCGCTGCCAGAGGAATCTTTATTTCTTTAGCAGCAATGGGAGTAAAAAACATCGATATTGTAAATCGCACGATTGATCGAGCCAAAGCAATCATTGATGATTGCAAGTATTCGGTTGATTCGCTTGCATTAGGATTTGCTGAGGCAGAAGCGGATTTAGGGAAATATCAAGTGATTGTCAATACGACTTCTGTTGGAATGCATCCGAATGTGGATGATATGCCTCTTTCAGTGAAAAACATCGTCCCAAAAACAATCGTAAGTGATATTATTTATAATCCTTTTGAAACGAAGTTCTTGCAGGAAGCTGCAAAGCGTGGTGCTATTACGCAAAATGGAATTGGAATGTTTGTTTATCAAGGTGCCTTAGCGTTTGAAAAATGGACAGGAATATTTCCGGATATAGATAGAATGGAAAGGCTAGTAACAAGGCTATTAGGAGGAAAAACATGCTAACAGGAAAACAAAAACGATTTTTACGCTCTAAAGCTCATCATTTAGATCCAATTTTTCAGGTAGGAAAAGGCGGGGTAAATGATAATATGATTAAACAAGTCAGTGAGGCACTTGAAGCACGTGAGTTATTGAAGGTAAGTGTTCTGCAAAATTGTGAAGACGACCGTGATACAGTAGCTGAAAGCTTGAGTAAAGGTGCAAATGCTGAATTGGTTCAGGTCATAGGAAATACGATTGTGCTTTACAAAGAGTCTAAGGAAAACAAGAAATTAGATCTTCCTAAATCAAAATAGGTTTTGTTGGAGGGAAAAAAATGAACCATATCGGAATCATAGGTGGTACATTTGATCCGCCGCATATTGGTCATCTATTCATTGCATCGGAGGTATTAATAAGGTTAAACCTTTCGGAAGTGTGGTTTATGCCGAATCGTATTCCTCCACATAAAGATCGAAAAAGCTATGTGACCGATAAGGAACGTGTTGAAATGCTTTCTCTTGCCATTTCAGATCAGCCGAAATTTAAATTACAGTTGATTGAACTGGAAAGAGAAGGACCCTCATATACATACGACACAATCAAATTATTACGGGAAAAATATGAAGATACAAAGTTCTATTTTATCATTGGTGGAGATATGGTCGAATATCTGCCACATTGGTATAAAATTGATGAACTCGTTGACATGGTTACATTCGTTGGGGTAAAAAGACCGGGTTATCCATTTCCTACTCAATATCCAATCACAGAGGTAGATATTCCACAATTAGATATCTCTTCTTCGATGATTCGAAAGAGGCTAACAGGAAAAGGAAATACAATGTATTTACTTCCTGAAAAAGTGCGAAACTATATAGAGGAGAAACATTTATATGGAACGTGAAAAGGCGCTAGAGATCGTCAAAGAACAGTTAACTGGGCATCGATATCAGCATACACTTGGTGTGATGGAAACAGCGATTCAACTTTCTAAACGCTTTAATGTTGATGTTAAAAAAGCTGAAACGGCTGCCATTTTTCATGATTATGCAAAGTTTAGACCAAAGGATGAAATGAAACAAATCATCATTGACCAACACATGTCTTCAGATTTATTGTTCCATAATACAGAGCTTTGGCATGCACCTGTTGGAGCTTATCTTGTAAAGACTGAGGTAGGGATTGAGGATGAAGAAATTCTTGATGCAATCCGTTTCCATACTTCTGGACGAGAAAAAATGACGCTACTTGAAAAGGTGATTTTTGTAGCAGATTACATTGAGCCAGGAAGACATTTTCCGGGTGTAGAGGAAGGAAGAGAACTTGCCAAGCAGGACCTAGACAATGCTCTTATTTATGCTTTACGCAACACCATCATGTTTTTAGCAAAAAAAAATCAAGCTATCTATCCTGATACATTGCGGACATATAATTCGTTAATTTTTGAGAAAAAAGGGGGAATCCAAGGGTGAATGAAAGAGAAATTTTAAAATTTGCAGTCCAAGCTGCTGATGATAAGCGTGCAGAAAATATTATTGCATTAAATATGAAGGGGTTATCACTTGTAGCCGATTATTTTCTTATTTGTCATGGGAATTCTGAAAAACAGGTGCAAGCGATAGCTCGTGAAATTAAGGACAAAGCCGATGAAAACGGTATTCATATTAAGCGTCTCGAGGGCTTTGATGAAGCAAGATGGGTTTTAGTTGATCTAGGCGATGTAATTGTCCATGTGTTCCATAAAGACGAACGTACCTATTATAATTTAGAACGTCTTTGGGGAGATGCACCCACTGAAACACTTGAAGATGTGCTAAGTTTATGAGCTATGGAGAATTTGCCTATATCTATGATGAACTGATGCGTGATGTAGATTATGAGCAATGGATTTCATTTGTTAAGAAAAAAATCACACAGTTTAATAAAACTAGAGAACTACGGGTGCTTGATATTGGCTGTGGAACAGGAGAAATTGCAATTAGACTTGCGCAAGCAGGTTTTGAGGTTGTCGGGGTTGACCTTTCAGAAGATATGCTAGCGGTTGCCAATCACAAAGCAATGGAAGCAGGAGTGAAGGTCGAATTCTACCAGCAGAATATGGTTGAAATCTCCGGGTTTGACCCATTTGATGTCATTTTGATTTTCTGTGATTCCCTAAATTATTTATACACCGAAGAAGAGGTTCAAAAAACTTTCAAAAATGCGTATCAGCTTTTGAAAGAAGACGGTTTATTCCTGTTCGATATTCATTCAGTTTATAAAATGGATACTGTTTTTATGAATGGACCATTTGTTAGCGTTGATGATGAGGTCAGTTTTATTTGGAATTGTTTTAGTGGCGAGCACCCTTATAGTGTTGAACATGAACTGTCCTTTTTTGTGAAAAATCAACATAATGAAGATTATACAAGATTTGACGAGTTTCACGAACAACGAACTTTTCCGATTGAAACATATCAAAACTGGCTTGAGCTAACAGGTTTTAATGTACAAGAAATTATTGCTGATTTTACAAATTCTGTTCAGGAGACATCTGAACGAATCTTATTTACCACAAAGAAATAGAGGGTCAGACTATGGATGTCTGCCCTCTTTTTATTTTTGAAATTTTAAATTAACTATTCCTATCAGACTATAAAAATGGTATATTTATCGAGATGGAGTCTCATTAAATTGTTCATCTACCTCGGATATATCCTCATCGAATTTTCTATGTGTACTTCTGAATACTTCTTCAAATAATTCACCAATATGCTCTTCCATTGCAAGAATTCCTTCTCCTGTGACGCCGCCTTTTACACATACCTTGGCCTGAAGAGTGGGCAAAGTATAAATTTCCTTTTCAAGTAGCTTACCCATTCCGACAATCATTCCACTTGCTAATTTTGTAGCTTGTTCCTCTGTGATTTTCGTTTCCTTCACCGCAGCATCAACAAAACGCCGCAATAAATAGGTAAAGAACGCTGGACCGCAACTCACAATATCAGATGCAACCCTTGTGATTTCATGATTTATGTGAACTGGAGTGGAAATTTTTTCAAAAAGATATTCTAAATAATCCTTATATCCACTGCTAATTCTCTCGCCAAAAGTAAATAGGGAAACACCCGTAAGTGCGCGGTTGGTAATGCTCGGAATAATCCGTGCGACCTGGCAATTCACAAGTGATTCAAGCTGTTCAACAGAAATTGGACTTGTAATTGAAACAATACATTTATTACTTGTTAAGAAAGAAGATAATTGGTTTAAAAGGGGGTGAATCTCTAAAGGCTTCACACAAATAAATATTAAATCAGAGCCTTTTACAACCTCTTCATTTGTTGCTAAAACCTTAATATCTGGTAAGGAGTTCTTGATGGCCATTGCTTTTTCGATTGTACGATTGGTAATGGTTAATTTTGAAGGTGGAACAGCAAGAGATTCTACAAAGGACTCTATTAAAATTTTCCCCATATTTCCTGTACCTATAAACCCTATGTTCAAGTTCGTCCCTCCTTTACAGACTATTCTCCTAACACATTATGTATTTCCATACCAAAATATGAATGTAATTTAACTTTATTCAGCAGGAATCTGCTGAATAAAGTTAAAGCCTCCGGCGGATGCCACAGATTTTCAAAGGAAAGTTTTCGAGCTTGCTCGAAA
>NZ_JBALOQ010000013.1:0-75052 GCF_036962705.1 Bacillus sp. JJ1562 | reverse complement strand
AATACGCCAAGGCGTATTTAATCTAAGGTAAAAAGAAAGGGCGGTAAATCATGAATTTTAAAGATAAAAAAATGAAATTAATATTTATGATCTGTGGAATTTGTATTGTTATGTTTATCGTGTTCTATCATTTTTTCGGACGAGAAACAGAGCTTGAGCCTAACATTAATGAGGAGGAATTGGTACTTGAACCGGTAGTTGAAGAGGAGCCCTTAGTCGACGAGGTCAAGGTCATACTTGTGGATATTAAAGGGGCGGTACATAATGAGGGAGTATTTGAAGTCGGGGAGGGAATGAGAGTCAAGGATGTCGTTGATATTGCTGGAGGATTTACTGAAGATGCAGAACATAGACAAGTAAATCTAGCCGAGCGAGTGGTGGATGAAATGGTCATTTATGTTCCGCGTATTGGTGAAAACACTGAAATTAAGACTAGTGGCTTATCAAGTAAGGATGATGGGAAAGTATCACTAAACAAGGGGACACAAGCAGAACTTGAAACATTAACAGGAATTGGACCATCTAAGGCGGCAGCAATTATCGCATATCGGGAAGAAAATGGGCCTTATAAACAACTTGAGGATCTACTTCAAGTAAGTGGGATTGGTGAAAAATCCTTTGAGAAGATAAAGGACGAACTCAAATTGAATTGACGATTCATAGGGGCTACCGATAAAATAATTGTAAGGTTTTGTAGAAGGGATGGGGGAAATTTGAATCGAATCAAATGGGATCAATATTTTATGGCTCAAAGCCATTTACTTGCATTAAGAAGTACATGTACACGATTAACAGTTGGAGCAACAATTGTTCGAGATAAGCGAATTATTGCAGGGGGTTATAATGGGTCAGTTTCAGGCGGAACACATTGCATTGATGAGGGCTGCTATGTTGTCGACAATCATTGTATAAGAACTGTACATGCTGAGATGAATGCGTTATTACAGTGTGCAAAGTTTGGTGTGCCGACAGAAAATGCAGAAATCTATGTAACACATTTTCCTTGCCTCCAATGTACAAAAGCAATAATCCAGGCAGGAATCAAAGTTGTTTATTATGCGAAGGATTATAAAAATCATCCATACGCAATTGAAATGTTCGAGAATTCGAATGTAATTGTTCAAAAGGTTCCACTTCAAGAAATGGTGATTGATCTAAAATCGAAAGAGAAATTAGAATTTGTCAATGAATTAATTGAGAAATTAACGGATTCAGGTGCGGAAGATAAAGAGATAAAGGCATTACATGAGCAAGCTCTCACACTTTTTTCAAATATCGTCTAATTTAATCAGGAAATATGGGGACTATGTACAAGGGAAGCTTGTCTATCTCGCTTTTTTTTCGTTATTAGGTATACTAGTCCCTTATACCTCTTTTTCTTGGTTTAGCATTCTTCTCACGCTCCTCTTATTATGTTTTATCCTAATCCGCCACCATTTTTCACTTATTATCCTAAGTATATTAACACTATTTTTCTTCATGTGTTCGTTCATGCTCGTTGATTCTAATAATCAAACCAAGCTAGCACCTACGACCACTACAATAAATGCCGAATTAGTAGAGACTCCCGATTTTAATGGTGATAAGCTCTCCGTCATTGTAAACACCTCAAAGGATGAAAAGCTACTGTTGGTTTACTACATCGAAACTGAAGTTGAAAAATTTCAACTTAGTAAATCCGTACAAATAGGGTTAATGTGTTCCTTCAAGGGAACTCTTAAAGAGCCACAGGTCTCAAGAAATCCACATTCATTTGATTATCAGAAGTATTTATATTCTCAAAAAATCCATTGGATCTTTGAGGCAAGCTCTATAACACCTGAAAAATGTGTTTCACAGGAAAAGTGGTCGATGAGTCGTTGGCTATTACAAATCCGTGAAGCAGGTATTCAACAGATTGATTCTCATTTCGATGGGTCCACTGCAGGGATTATCCAAGCTTTAATTTATGGAGAAAGAACGAATATCGCGAATGATATCGAAACTTCCTATCAATCCCTAGGTTTGATCCATTTATTAGCAATATCGGGGCTTCATGTAAGTCTTTTGACCGGTATGTTTTACTTTTTATGTATTCGATTTGGAGTGACACGAGAGTCTACCTCGATTCTCCTCTTAAGCTTATTGCCAGTTTATATCATAATTGCAGGAGGTTCTCCCTCTGTTATACGATCTGTACTGATGTGTATGCTGTTATTTGCGACGATCTTGTGGTGGAAGAAGGCGAGTATGCTTGATGTCATTAGTTTTGTTTTTATTTTTATGATTGCGTTTAATCCGTATGTTTTACTTAACATTGGTTTTCAGTTATCCTTCATGGTCAGTGCATCATTGATTTTATCCTCAAAAGCAATATTTAAACATTATTCCAATGCTTTTTCTTCTTTATTCGCGGTTTCATTTTTATCGCAAATAGCCTCGTTGCCCATTTTACTATTTCACTTTTTTGAGTTTTCATTGCTAAGCTTGCCACTAAATATGCTATATGTTCCATTATATTCTGTAATTATTTTGCCGTTCGCTTTGTTTACTTTGTTTTTACTAGGAATATTTGAGCCAATCGGTCAAATTTTTGCTGCCATCCTATCATGGATGATGGAATTATTAAATCAAGCTACCGTTTGGGTCTCGCAATTTTCATTCTCTGTGCTAACACTAGGGAAACCAGGGCCAGTCCTCATGATTTTGTATTGTGTTACGATCTTTTATTTTTTAATTTGTTGGGAGAAGAAGAAAGTGCTTTTGCAACGTGCGCTTCTTGCGCCAATTGGGGTTTTAATGCTCCATGTAATCCTGCCATACTTAAATCCATATGGAGAAGTTACAATGATCGACGTCGGGCAAGGGGATAGTATTTATATTGAACTCCCGTTCCGAAAAGGGGTTTATTTAATTGATACTGGAGGAACGATTCAATTTGAACAGGAACAATGGAGAGAAAGAAGAAAAGAATTTTCAACTGCAGATATTATTATTCCCTTTTTGAAGTCAAAAGGGGTTCGCAGCTTAGATAAGCTTATCCTAACACATGGTGACCAAGATCATATTGGCGGGGCAAAAGATCTAATTGAAAAAATAAAGATTAAAGAAATCATTTTAGGAAAAAGCAAACAGGATACAATCCAAGAAGCTGAGTTGAAGAAAATAGCCGTGAAAAAAGGAATTCGCATTAATCTAGTTGAACGTGGACAAAATTGGAAGGAAGGTGAGAACACATTTTTTATTCTTGCACCGAAAGGAAATGAGATAGAGGAAAATAATAATTCCATTGTTATTTATACGAAACTTGGTGGTCTAAACTGGCTATTTACAGGGGATATTGAAAAAGATGTGGAACTTGAGCTCAGCAAATCGTATAAAAACTTACAGGCGGATGTATTAAAGGTAGGTCATCACGGGAGTAAAACATCTTCAACGAAGGCGTTTATTCAATTTATTAATCCTAAAATTGCATTAATTCCAGTAGGGGTAAATAACCGATTTAACCACCCGCATCCGGATGTCATTAATCTTTTTAATGAAGAAGAAATAAAGGTTTATCGAACTGACAAAGATGGTGCAATTCAATATCGCTATTATAAAAATTCAGGAACCTTTATGCGCACAATTCCATAAGATACAGTAGAGTAAATACGAAAAGAGACTGCCAAAAGGACAGTCTCTATTTGACAGTATGTATTCTGTCGGTTTTAAGCTCCGATAACCTTAATTAAAGTTGCGATAATGAAAATTGTAGCGAAGAAGCCAAATGATACAACGAATGCTATTCCAGCATCTACAACATCATTTCGTGTGTTTTTAATATTCTTTTCAAATTCGTTCACGCCTAACCCCTCCTAAACAGTTATAGTATAGCCTAACTACCCAAAAAAATCTAGATTTCCTTTTAAAAATTGGTTTTGTTTTACAAAATAAAACAATGCCGAAAGAAAGTAACAACCCTTTTCCCCCTATTATCCGATACACTTCCTTTATTAACAACACTTGTCACAAATAGTTCAAAAAACAAAGTGAATCCTAATAGTACATAAGCATACATCTCGGTAATGTTCCGATAAAAAATTATCATTACTCAGGCAAGTTACCCGGGGCTTGTTTGGTAATGTTTCATATAGATTGGGAATTGGCAAAAACCAATTCCCTTTTTACTTTTTCCTTTATTCAGCAAAGCAGTATAAAGGAAAAAGCCACCGGCGGATGCCACAGATTTTTCAGAGGTAGGTTTTCGAGCGTAGGATCAAAGACTAAGGATGCCACCTTCTGTGGCAACGTCTTTGTGACCCACCGGGTGGGACTAAAAAATTTGGGCACAAAAACGCCAAGACGTTTTTGATTGTACCTGTTGAAAAAAATACGATTTCTCGATACGATTAGTTAGGTAATGAAGGCTTAGTAGTGGAGAGGGATAAAAATGAATTTAGAGCTTTGGAAAAAAATTAAGAAAAAACAATTTGCACCGGTCTATTTGTTACATGGATCTGAAAGTTTCTTAATCCAGGAAACAAAAGAATTACTTATTAAATATAGCATTGAAGAAGAAGAAAAGGATTTTAATTTATCAGTATTTGACTTAGAGGAAACACCAATTGAGGTTGCTTTAGCTGATGCAGAAACCCTTCCTTTTATGGGCGAAAGACGGCTTGTTATTTTACAAAATCCTTCATTCTTAACTGCTGAGAAAAATAAGGACAAGGTTGAACATAATGTATCGGTTCTTGAGCATTATTTGAAAAGCCCTGCTCCATTTACAATTCTTGTGTTTACTGCACCATATGAAAAGCTCGATGAACGAAAAAAAATCGTCAAGCTTTTAAAAGCAAATGCGGAAGTTCTAACTGTTAATACCTTGTTTGAAAAGGATTTACATAGTTGGATTGCCGATCGAGCAAATCAGCACGAGGTTACCATTCGTCCAGCTGCGATGCAAGAGCTTTTACAGGTAGCGGGGACGAATCTCATGAACATTACGCAGGAAGTAGATAAAATGTGTTTATACCTTGGGGCAAATGGTGAGATTACGGAGGAAACCGTTCAGTTGCTCGTACCAAGATCCTTGGAGCAAAATATTTTTTCGCTTATTGATAAGGTAGTGAATCGTAAACTTGATGAGGCATTACGTATCTTTTATGACCTATTACAAAATAATGAAGAGCCAATAAAAATTTTATCCTTGCTTGCTACGCAGTTTAGATTAATTTTTCAGGTGAAGGAGCTTTCTAGACAAGGTTACGGACAACAGCAGATTGCTGGAAATTTGAAGGTCCATCCATTCCGTGTCAAGCTTGCAGGTGGACAATCCAATTTATTTACACAGGAAGAGCTTCTAAAAATTATGAACCAGCTTGCTGAAGCAGATTATGAAATGAAAAACGGTAAAATGGATAAGAAGTTGATATTGGAATTATTTATAATGAAGTTAGCTAAATGAACATAAAAAAAACGACTCAATTCGAGTCGTTTATTTATTGTCTGGCTCTAGCGCTTTTCGGTATTATGCATTAACCTCGCTAAGTTTTTTAGCTAGACGAGATTTTTGACGGTCAGCAACATTTTTATGGATAAGACCTTTGCGAGCCGCTTTGTCAAGTTTACTTGTAGCAGTAACGAATGCTGATTGTGCGTTTTCAGCGTCGTTATTAGCAACTAATGCTTCAAAGTTTTTCACAGCAGTACGCATTGCAGACTTAACAGTTGCGTTTTGAGCACGACGATCATCATTTGTTTTTACACGTTTGATAGCTGATTTAATATTTGGCATACTTTCACCTCCTGCGAATATCAAGATGATCTAACACGATCAATCATTTACGATGACGGAAATTCTCTTTACTTCGCTAAATGATCTCAAATACAGTCATTGATACTCTGATGTTACAACAAAAGTTATTCTATCAAATTGACTGTAATAATGCAATACCAATCTATTTACCACAGGATAAAAATTGCATGAACCGCATTTTTGGGGGTAAAGCTATAAATACTATGTGAAAAATGGAGGTTATTGGATTGGGAGAACAACTAGATTTAACAAAATATTCAGTTCGTACAGACTTAGCCGTTGAAGCAAGTGCAATGGCAGTAGAGGAACGTAATAAATCATTAAAAGAAGATCAACAGCCTGTATCAGAAATTGAAGGTGTCATCATAAAAGAAAGACAAGAAGATGGCATTACAATCTCAACTGTTGAAATTACCGACGAAGGTGCAAATGCAATAGGAAAGAAAAAAGGAAACTACTTAACATTAGAAGTTCAGGGAATTCGTCAAAAAGATTCAGAGCTCCAACAAAAGGTACAAGAAGTTTTTGCAAAGGAGTTTAATCATTTCCTTTCAAACTTAAATATTGGAAGGGATGCAAGCTGCCTTGTTGTGGGCTTAGGAAATTGGAATGTCACCCCAGATGCCCTTGGACCAATGGCGGTTGAAAACCTGGTAATTACAAGACATCTCTTTGCACTTCAGCCTGAAAATGTTCAGGATGGCTTTCGCTCTGTGAGTGCAATTGCTCCAGGAGTGATGGGATTAACAGGAATTGAGACAAGCGACATTATATATGGTGTGATAGAGAAATCAAAGCCTGATTTTATTATAGCCATTGATGCACTGGCAGCACGTTCAGTGGAGCGTGTGAATTCAACCATTCAAATCTCGGACACAGGGATCCATCCGGGTTCTGGGGTTGGAAACAAACGAAAGGAACTGAGTAAAGAGACTTTAGGTATTCCCGTAATCGCCATTGGAATACCAACAGTAGTGGATGCTGTTTCTATTACAAGTGATGCGTTTGATTTTATATTAAAGCATTTTGGTAGAGAGCTTAGGGAGGGAGATAAGCCTTCACGTTCACTAGTACCTGCTGGTATGAGCTTTGGTGAAAAGAAGGTTTTAACAGAAGATGACTTACCTGGGGAGCAGGAACGAAATACGTTCTTAGGAATTGTTGGAACTCTACCAGAGGACGAAAAAAGAAAGCTCATTCATGAAGTGTTGGCGCCTCTTGGTCATAATTTAATGGTTACGCCAAAAGAGGTGGATGTCTTTATTGAAGACATGGCCAATGTAATTGCAGGTGGTCTTAACACGGCATTACACGGTGAAATTGGTCAGGATAATTCAGGTGCTTACACGCATTAAAAAAAGGAAGAGATTCTACCAATTCAGTTCTACTAATCGATGTTTGTTCATATCAATATGATAGACAAACATTGAGGAGGTAGAATATGAAGAGTTTTCGGGCTCAGGGAATGATGATCTCAATTCAAGGAACTAGCATTGTGAAAGGAATTCTATTCCTCATTTTTAGTTTTATTTTATTGTTTACAATCACGGGAGCGATTGTCTCTCTTAAACCAGAGTATAGAATAAGTTCTTCTTCCATTAGTAATGTAGCAACAAATCTTTCAGGTGAAGCACTTGTTCACTTATTAGGGTATGAAAACCATTATTTCGTTCAAGGCTTACCTGAATCTACAACTAAGCCTGACTATCTAGGGGCAGTATTTAAAGCAGCCACCAACCTTACATTGGATGACCCACGGAGCTTTTTAGGTAGAGAACTTCCGGGGTTCTCAATATTCGATGGAAAGATTCTAGTAGCTGGTGAGGGAACGAACTATACGAATATGCCAATTGAATCTCCACCGCCTTTGGATGTTTTATTAGATGAAAGACAAGTGGCCACTCAAAATGTCGAACAAGCTGAAAAGCCTTCTGAACCTGTACCGCCGCCAGCGATGACGACCGGTGATAAAAAAGTTGCCTATATTTATCACACTCATTCCTATGAATCGTTCTTTCCACACCTAAAGGGAGTGGATACGACAAATGCAAATAATGCAAGGCATCCAGAGGTCAATATAACAAGAGTGGGCAAGATGCTTAGTGAGGAATTTGAGGCACGTGGAATTGGTACGGAGATTGATACAAGAAATATGGATAAATTTTTAAAAGAAAAAGGTTATAACTGGTTTCAATCATATAAAGCATCTGGTGATTTAGTGACTAGTGCAATGGCGAGTAACAAAGAATTAAATTACCTATTTGATTTACATCGTGATGCTCATCGAAAAGAAACCACAACAGTGACGATTAATGGGAAATCATATGCGAAAATAGCATTTGTTGTTGGAACAGAGAATCCTCAATTTGCGAAAAATTTTGCATTAGCAAACAAACTACATGAATTGTTAGAGGAAAAATATCCCGGATTAAGCAGAGGAGTATTAGATCAAGGTGGTGCTGGTAATAATGGTATCTATAACCAAGACAAATCCGAGAATGCGATGCTAATCGAATTTGGTGGCGTTGATAATAATTTTGAAGAGCTTCGAAGAACAGCAACTGCAATAGCTGATGTCTTTGCTGAATACTACTGGCAGGCCGAGAAAGTAAACGCAGACGTAGAAAATGAGGAATAGGGAGCAATTCCAATGGTGAAATTCATAATGAAATGTTTTTTAATTGTGACCGTTCTCCTTTTAGGAGTATTGATCGGGATGCAGCAAGCAAATGAAGGGATGAAGAATATGAGGGGCTATAATGACCCCTCTCTTCAAGGTGCCTTTCATATCTCCGATGATAACGGTGAAGTGGAAGCATCGGTCTTAGGTCGAAGAGTAACTAGTCATGATCTAGAACAAAAACAAAAACAACTAGAGGACGTAGAAGCCTTTAACCTTTTTTCAAGCATTGGTGAAAAGCTAGGAAATGGGATCAGTACTCTATTTGAAAAAATCATGATTGCCATTGGAAACGGAATCGGAAGTGTCTTAGACAAACTGTAAGAAGTGAGAGTTTTGCCAAAAAATAGGCAAGCTCTTTTTTTCATAATTGAATGTCTTAAAATGTTTCTGTATAATCTAATCTAGTGTAGTTGTTCCATACAGGAGGATTTTTAATGAACCAAGAAGAGAGACGTAATAGACAATCTAGAATCAGGAATTTTTCAATTATTGCTCATATAGACCATGGTAAATCAACATTGGCTGACCGCATTCTTGAAAAAACAAATGCGTTAACCCATCGTGAAATGAAAGAGCAATTGCTAGACTCCATGGACCTAGAAAGAGAACGTGGCATTACAATTAAACTAAATGCTGTACAATTAAAATATAAGGCAAAAGATGGGGAAGAATATACTTTCCACCTTATTGATACCCCTGGACATGTTGACTTCACATATGAAGTTTCACGTAGTTTAGCGGCATGTGAAGGTGCTGTACTTGTTGTCGACGCAGCACAAGGTATTGAAGCACAAACCTTAGCAAACGTGTACCTTGCATTAGACAATGACCTGGAAATTTTACCGGTAATTAATAAAATTGACCTTCCAAGTGCTGACCCAGAGCGAGTAAGACAAGAAGTTGAAGATGTGATCGGACTTGATGCCTCAGAAGCAGTTCTTGCATCTGCTAAAGCGGGAATAGGGATTGAAGATATTTTAGAACAGGTAGTAGAAAAGGTCCCTGCACCACAAGGTGACCCGGATGCTCCGTTACAGGCACTAATTTTTGACTCTGTATATGATCCATACCGTGGTGTAGTTGCTTATATTCGTATTGTCGAAGGTACTGTTAAGCCAGGTGACAAAATTAAAATGATGTCAACTGGTAAAGAGTTTGAGGTTATAGAAGCAGGTGTATTCACACCACGTGCAACATTACAGGAAGAACTTACAGTTGGAGATGTTGGATTTTTAACAGCATCAATCAAGCATGTTGGTGATACACGTGTGGGTGATACGATTACGAATGCAAAAAATGGTGTAACAACACCATTACCAGGTTATCGACGCCTAAATCCAATGGTATTCTGTGGATTGTATCCAATCGATACAGCAAAATACAATGATTTACGTGACGCATTGGAAAAGCTTGAATTAAACGATGCTGCCCTTCAATTTGAACCGGAAACTTCACAGGCACTTGGATTTGGTTTCCGTTGCGGATTCTTAGGCTTATTGCATATGGAAATTATTCAAGAGAGAATTGAAAGAGAATTTAAAATTGATTTAATTACTACGGCACCGAGTGTTATTTATGATGTATTCCTAACGGATGGAACGGATTTAAAAATTGATAACCCATCTGACATGCCAGACCCACAAAAAATTGATAGAATTGAAGAGCCTTATGTAAAAGCAACAATGATGGTACCTAATGATTTTGTTGGAGCTGTAATGGAGCTTTGCCAAGGTAAACGTGGTATTTTTATCGATATGCAATACCTTGATGAAAAACGAGTAAGTATCATTTATGAAATTCCACTTGCGGAAATCGTCTATGATTTCTTTGACCAATTAAAATCAAGTACAAAGGGCTATGCTTCATTTGACTACGAATTAATTGGCTATAAACCATCTAAGCTTGTAAAGATGGATATTCTATTGAATACTGAGCAAGTTGACGCACTATCCTTTATCGTTCATAAGGATACAGCATATGAACGTGGAAAAATAATTGTAGAGAAGCTGAAGGAACTAATTCCAAGACAGCAATTCGAAGTACCTATTCAAGCAGCGGTTGGACAAAAGATTATCGCACGTTCAACTATAAAAGCAATACGTAAAAACGTGTTAGCAAAATGTTACGGTGGAGACATTTCTCGTAAACGTAAGCTTCTTGAAAAACAAAAAGAAGGTAAGAAACGAATGAAGCAAGTAGGCTCAGTCGAAGTACCTCAAGAAGCATTCATGGCAGTATTAAAAATGGACGACAAGTAATATTGAGATACCGCAGATATTCTGCGGTTTTCTCTATTTTAGAAAGAAGTGATTTTTTGGTACAAGCAGCATATCTTCACATTCCCTTTTGTGAACAAATCTGTCACTATTGTGATTTCAATAAAGTATTTCTAAAAGGACAACCGGTTGATGAATATCTTCAATATATGGATACTGAAATGAAAAATACAATTGAGGCGTATCCACCAAGGGCACTCAATTCGATATTTGTTGGTGGTGGAACGCCTACTGTACTTTCCGTTAACCAACTTGAAACATTCCTATCGAGTATTAATAAATATTTAAAGCCACGAAGCAAAACAATAGAATTTACTTTTGAAGCAAATCCGGGAGATCTTACAGAGGATAAATTAAAAGTAATGCTAGACTCAGGTGTCAATCGAATCAGTTTTGGTGTCCAAACCTTTGATGATGAGCTTCTCAAGGCAATTGGAAGAACACACCGTCGTGAAGATGTTTTTCATACGATTGAATTGGCGAAACATGTTGGTTTTAAAAATATAAGCATTGATTTAATGTATTCTCTCCCACATCAAACAATCGAAAGCTTTAAGGAATCACTCGAGTTAGCTTTCTCCATTGATGTAGAGCATGTATCTGCATATTCTCTAATTATTGAACCAAAAACCGTGTTCTATAACTTGATGAGAAAAGGAAAGCTCCATCTTCCTAGCCAAGAAAACGAGGCTAATATGTATGAAACTTTGATGGAAGAAATGGAGGAGCACGGGTTCCACCAATATGAAATCAGTAACTTTTCTAAAAATGGTTTCGAAAGCCGCCATAATCTGACATATTGGAATAATGAAGAATACTACGGAATCGGCGCTGGTGCCCATAGCTATGTGGCAGGAAAAAGAATTTCAAATGCTGGACCAATTAAAAAATATATGTCAGCGATTGAAGAACATGGTTTTCCTCATGTCGAAACACATTCCGTAACTTTACAAGAAAAAATGGAAGAGGAACTCTTTTTAGGTCTTCGTAAAACTCAAGGAGTTTCAATCTCCCATTTTCAAGAAAAGTTTTCTGTTAGTATTTTTGATGTTTTTGTGAACCAAATTAATGAACAAAAAGCAAAAGGTCTGCTTGAGGAAAAGGATGATTTTATTCGGCTAACACATAAAGGAAAATTTCTTGGAAATGAAGTTTTTCAAGAGTTTTTGCTTTAATTTAGATTAAATACGACTTGGTGTATTTGTGCCCGATTTTTAGGCCCGCAGGAAGTGGCGTCTTTAGTCTTTGATCTTACTGATCGAAAATTTTCCTCTGAAAAATCGTGGCATCCGCCGGAGGCTTTAACTTTATTTAGTCAGGGGGAGAGCCCCCGACTAAATAAAGTTAATTCGTTGACAATGAGACTCGTATTTGGTAATTTAATTATAGAATTAGCACTCGCTAAATTAGAGTGCTAACAGAGGTGATGTTCCTTGCTAACAGATCGTCAACTATTGATTCTTCAAGTTATAATTGATGACTTTATCAGATCTGCACAGCCAGTAGGGTCAAGAACATTGTCGAAAAAGGATGGGATTGTGTTTAGCTCAGCAACTATTCGCAATGAGATGGCAGATCTAGAAGAACTAGGATTTATCGAGAAAACTCATAGCTCATCTGGTAGAGTTCCATCCGAACAAGGCTATCGATACTATGTAGATCATTTAATATCTCCGAGCCGATTAACTCTTAAGGAAAAGTACGAGTTGAGGTCAATTTTTGCTGAGAAAATTTATGAACTCGAAAAAATCGTCCAAAAATCCGCACAGATATTATCTGATCTAACAAATTATACTTCAATTGTTTTAGGTCCGGCCTTTAAAGATAATAAAGTGAAAAGGCTACAAATTGTTCCAATTAACAATGAAACAGCTGTTGCTATTATCGTAACGGATAATGGGCATGTAGAAAATCGAACAATTTCATTTCCTGAGTCCATTGACCCGAGTGATATCGAAAAAATGGTCAACATTCTAAACGAGCGACTTGTAGGCGTTCCGCTGACTGATCTAAAAAACAAAATTTATAAAGAGGTTGCTTACCTTCTAAAAACGAATATTCACAACTATGACGCAGTCATAAATGTTTTGGACAAAACACTTTCCTTCCAAACGGAAGAAAAAATGTTTATTGGTGGAAAAACAAATATGTTAAGTCAACCTGAGTTCCATGACATTGAAAAAGTTCGCTCATTATTAACGATGATCGAAAGTGAGCATGAATTTTCGAGATTGTTACGTACTGATAAAGCGGGAATAAATATTAAGATTGGTCACGAAAACAACAATAACGCGATGAATGATTGTAGCTTAATAACAGCAACGTATTCTATTGGTAATGAACATCTCGGGTCTATCGCTATTTTAGGACCTACAAGAATGGAGTATTCACGTGTTATTTCTTTGTTGCAGCATATTAGTCAAGATTTTTCAACGGTACTAACAAAACTGTATCAAATAGAATAGCAGTGGCCATATTTAGTAGAGGGTGATATATCCCTCTCGTACATATACTAGTTATTATGGTGAGAGACATTTCACTTTAAGGGAGGTGAGTGTATTGGCTAACGAGAATGAAGTAGTGAAAGAAGAAATCGAAGTAGAAGAAGCAAACGTAGATCATGATGTGGTAGAAACGATTGAACAGGCTGAAGCAGAGTTGGTAGAAGAACAAGAAAATGATGTGAATGCCGAACTTTCGAAAGCCAATGATAAAATTGCAGAACTTGAGGCTAAGCTAGAAGAGGCAGAAAATCGCAATTTGCGTCAGGTTGCCGACTTTGAAAACTTTAAAAGACGTGCTCGCTTAGATCAAGAAACAGCTGCTACATATAGAGCTCAAAGCCTTGTAAATGATTTGTTGCCAGCTCTTGATAATTTTGAAAGAGCCCTTCAAGTTGAAGCAACAAATGATCAAGCTAAATCAATTATGCAAGGTGTGGAAATGGTATACCGTAGCATTATAGATGCCCTGAAAAAAGAAGGGGTAGAAGCAATCGAAGCAGTTGGAACCCAGTTTGATCCAAATGTCCATCAAGCGGTTATGCAGGTAAGTGAGCCTGATGCTGAATCAAATGTGGTTCTAGAAGAGTTCCAAAAAGGATATAAACTTAAAGATAGAGTTTTACGACCTTCAATGGTTAAAGTTAACGAGTAATTCCAAAGTTTAAGGAGGAATTTTCCATGAGTAAAATCATTGGTATAGATTTAGGTACAACAAACTCATGTGTTGCCGTTATGGAGGGTGGAGAAGCTAAGGTTATTCCAAACCCAGAGGGTAACCGCACAACTCCATCTGTTGTTTCATTTAAGAATGGGGAGAGACAAATTGGGGAAGTTGCGAAACGTCAAGCGATCACAAACCCAAACACAATTATGTCAATCAAACGCCACATGGGAACAGATCACAAGGTTGAAATTGAAGGTAAGAATTACACTCCACAAGAAGTATCTGCCATTCTTCTTCAATACTTTAAATCCTATGCGGAAGAATACCTAGGTGAAAAAGTAACAAAAGCAGTTATCACAGTTCCTGCATACTTCAATGATGCTGAGCGTCAAGCAACTAAGGATGCAGGTCGTATTGCTGGTCTTGAAGTTGAACGTATTATTAACGAGCCAACAGCAGCTGCACTTGCATATGGCTTAGATAAAACAGATGATGAAGACCAAACAATCCTTGTATATGACCTTGGTGGTGGAACATTCGACGTATCCATCCTAGAACTAGGCGATGGCGTATTCGAAGTTCTATCTACTGCTGGTGACAACCGTCTTGGTGGAGATGACTTTGACCAAGTCATTATCGACTATTTAGTAGAACAATTCAGAAAAGAAAATGGCATTGATCTTTCCAAAGATAAAATGGCATTACAACGTTTAAAAGATGCTGCTGAAAAAGCGAAGAAAGATTTATCTAGTGTAACTTCTACGCAAATTTCTCTTCCATTCATCACTGCCGGGGAAGCTGGACCACTTCACTTAGAAGTCAACTTAACTCGTGCGAAATTTGAGGAGCTTTCAGCAGAACTTGTTGAGCGTACAATGGGACCAACTCGTCGTGCACTTCAAGATGCTGGCCTTTCAGCAAGTGAGATCGACAAGGTCATCCTAGTTGGTGGTTCAACACGAATTCCAGCTGTTCAAGAAGCAATCAAGAAGGAAACTGGAAAAGAGTCACATAAAGGTGTTAACCCTGACGAAGTAGTTGCTTTAGGTGCAGCTATTCAAGGTGGAGTATTAACTGGGGATGTTAAAGACGTTGTTCTTTTAGACGTAACACCATTATCACTTGGTATCGAAACAATGGGCGGTGTATTTACACGATTAATCGATCGAAATACAACAATCCCAACAAGTAAATCTCAAACATTCTCAACTGCTGCGGATAATCAAACAGCTGTTGATATCCACGTACTTCAAGGGGAGCGTCAAATGGCAGCTGACAACAAAACATTGGGTCGCTTCCAATTAACAGACATTCCGCCAGCACCACGTGGAGTACCTCAAATCGAAGTTACATTTGATATCGATAAAAACGGTATTGTAAATGTTCGTGCTAAGGATCTAGGTACAAATAAAGAACAAGCAATTACAATTCAATCATCTTCAGGTCTATCTGACGCAGAAGTGGATCGCATGGTTCGTGAGGCTGAGGAAAATGCAGAAGCCGACAAGAAGCGTAAAGAAGAAGTTGAACTTCGTAATGAAGCTGATCAATTAGTGTTCACAACTGAAAAAACACTTAAAGATCTTGAAGGCAAAGTAGATGCTGCTGAGGTTGAAAAGGCAAATGAAGCTAAAGACGCATTAAAACAAGCTATCGAGAAAAATGATCTTGAAGAAATTAAAGCAAAGAAAGATGCCCTACAAGAGATTGTTCAACAGCTTTCTGTAAAACTATATGAGCAAGCGCAAGCTGCTCAGGGTGCACAAGGAACAGAAGGTGCAAACCAAGATAAAAAAGACGATAATGTAGTAGACGCTGAATACGAAGAAGTAAACGACGACAAGTAAGATTAAAAAAGAAGAATAAAAGCTTAAAAAGTCGAAGTCAGGCCTGTCTTGGCTTTGGCTTTTTTACTTTATTCAGCAGAAGTCCCCTACATCTATTAGTTGGGGAAGAATGTATTTCAATTCAGTCTTGGTTCAAATTTCGGCTGAATAAAGATAAAGCCTCCGGCGGAGACATGCGATTTTCAAGGGTAATTTTTCGAGCTTGCTCGAAAAAAATCTGGGCGCAAATACGCCAAGGCGAATTTGATTTGGCCACATGTATTATTGCCTTTTTATAAAAGTAAATGATACAATATTCTTTATGTGAATGATGCGGGAGTGGATTTAATGAGTAAAAGAGATTATTATGAGGTACTCGGGGTTTCGAAAAGTGCTAGCAAAGATGAAATTAAAAAAGCCTATCGAAAATTATCAAAAAAATATCATCCCGATATCAATAAAGAAGCAGATGCTGCTGATAAATTTAAAGAAATTACAGAAGCTTATGATTCATTAACAGACGATAACAAGCGTGCCCATTATGACCAATTTGGTCATACAGATCCAAACCAAGGCTTTGGTGGATTTGGTGGAGGTGCCGATTTTGGTGGTGGCTTTGGCTTCGAAGACATCTTCAGCTCAATCTTTGGTGGTGGAGCAAGAAGACGTGACCCAAATGCGCCGCGTCAAGGGGCAGATTTACAATACACAATGACCCTAAAATTTGAAGAAGCTGTATTTGGTAAGGAAACGGACATCGAAATCCCAAGAGAAGAAGAATGTCAAACCTGCCATGGCTCAGGTGCCAAACCTGGAACAAAGCCAGAAACTTGTTCACACTGTAGTGGTTCGGGTCAAGTCAACGTTGAACAGAACACCGCATTTGGTAGGATAGTGAATAGACGTGTCTGCCATCACTGTAGTGGAACTGGTAAATTTATTAAGGATAAATGTTCAACATGTAGCGGCTCTGGTAAGGTGAAAAAGCGCAATAAAATCCATGTGAAAATTCCTGCTGGTATCGACGACGGTCAACAGCTTCGTGTAGCTGGTCAAGGTGAACCAGGTGTAAATGGGGGACCTCCAGGGGATTTATATATTGTATTCCATGTACGTTCCCATGAATTTTTCGAGCGTGATGGGGACGATATCTACTGTGAAATGCCATTAACCTTTGCACAAGCTGCATTAGGCGATGAAATTGAAGTACCTACCCTACATGGGAAGGTAAAGCTAAAAATTCCTGCTGGTACTCAAACTGGAACGAACTTCCGCCTTCGCGGCAAGGGTGTACCAAATGTAAGAGGATACGGTCAAGGAGACCAACATATTCACGTTCGTGTCATTACCCCAACAAAGCTGACAGAAAAGCAAAAACAATTGCTTCGTGAATTTACAGAAATCGGTGGTAATGAAACTCCGGATGAACAGCATGATAATTTTTTTTCGAAAGTAAAACGCGCATTTAAAGGTGAGTAACCACTTGAAAGAATTGGATTGGAGTTGGTAGAATTGAAATGGTCTGAAATTAGTATTCACACAACACAGGAAGCGGTGGAGCCAGTATCGAATATACTTCATGAAGCAGGTGCAAGTGGAGTTGTTATTGAAGATCCATTCGACCTAACAAAGGAAAGAGAAAATGTGTTTGGTGAGATCTACCAACTTAATCCTGATGATTATCCTGATGAAGGTGTCATTGTGAAAGCATACCTCTCTGTCAATAGCTTTCTAGGAGAAACAGTAGACGCAATAAAAGAGGCTATCAACAATCTATTGCTTTTTGATATTGACTTGGGACATAACAAAATCACTATTAGTGAAGTTCATGAGGAAGAATGGGCTACAGCATGGAAAAAGTATTATCACCCTGTCAAAATCTCCGAGAAATTCACCATCGTTCCGACATGGGAAATGTATGAGCCTGTTCATAGTGATGAATTAATTATCGAGCTAGATCCCGGAATGGCCTTTGGAACAGGTACACATCCTACAACAGTCATGAGTATTCAAGCTCTTGAACGAACCGTCAAAAAGGGAGATACAATCATCGACGTCGGAACTGGTTCTGGTGTGTTAAGCATCGCTGCTGCAATGCTTGGTGCAAGCTCTATTAAAGCTCTTGATTTAGACACGGTCGCTGTTGAAAGTGCTAAGCTTAATATAAAATTAAACAAAGTACATGAAGTAGTTAATGTCTCTCAAAATAATCTGCTTGATGATATAAATGGACCGGTGGATCTCATAGTGGCGAATATTCTTGCTGAAATCATTGTCCGATTTACAGATGATGCAGCAAAAATCTTAAAACCAAATGGAGCATTTATTGTATCTGGGATCATTAATACGAAAAAACAGGAAGTAAAAGATTGTCTTCTAGCTTCTGGTTTCATAATTGAGGAAGTACTTGTTATGGAAGACTGGGTATCAATGATTGCTAGAAAGAAGAGTGAGTAAAGGATTCTTGCAGGTGGTGGAAAAATAGATGCAACGATATTTCGTTAATCAAATGAGCGAAACACAAGCCACAATTTTAGGTGAAGATGTTAACCATATTACACGAGTCATGAGAATGTCAGTTGGAGACTCTATTTATTGTTGTTATAATGGAAGGGTAGCACTGTGTGCAATTACTGAAATTACCAATGATATGATTTTGGCAAATGTTGTAGAATGGGTAGAGAACGCGAGCGAGCTCCCCGTTAAGGTATGTATTGCAAGTGGATTACCAAAAGGGGACAAGCTTGAATATGTAATCCAAAAAGGGACGGAGCTTGGGGCATCTGAGTTTGTCCCTTTTGTTGCGGGTCGTTCAATTGTCAAATGGGATGAAAAAAAGGGACAAAAAAAGGTAGAGCGCTGGGGAAAAATTGCAAAGGAAGCAGCAGAGCAATCACACCGTACAGTAGTACCTGGTGTGAGTAAACCTTTGTCTTTTAAAGAATTATTGTCTTTTAGTCAATCCTTTACTTATAAAGTAGTAGCATATGAAGAAGACGCAAAGCGCGGTGAGAGTTCAAATCTGGCACGTGTTTTATCACAATTGAAACATGGAGATTCTCTTTTTGTTGTGATCGGGCCTGAAGGTGGGCTAACCGAAAAAGAGGTTACAACATTGATAGAGAATGAATTTATTTCCTGTAGCTTTGGTCCAAGAATTTTACGAACTGAGACAGCACCATTATATGTTTTATCTGCTGTATCATATTATTTTGAATTAGCGAGGTGACAACAATGTCATTAGTTGCATTCCACACATTAGGATGTAAAGTCAATCATTATGAAACAGAAGCAATTTGGCAGCTATTTAAAGACAATGGGTATGAACGTACCGAATTTGAAAGCACTGCTGATGTGTATGTTATTAATACTTGTACTGTTACAAATACAGGAGATAAAAAGAGTAGACAGGTCATTCGTAGAGCAATCCGTAAGAACCCTGATGCTGTTATTTGTGTTACGGGTTGTTATGCGCAAACTTCTCCAGCAGAAATCATGGCGATCCCTGGCGTAGATATTGTTGTAGGAACACAGGATCGAAAGAAAATGCTTGAGTATATTGAGCAATACAAACATGAACGCACGCCAATTAATGGTGTAGGTAATATTATGAAAACACGTGTATATGAAGAACTAGATGTACCTGCATTTACAGACCGTACTCGTGCGTCATTAAAAATTCAAGAGGGCTGTAACAATTTCTGTACCTTCTGTATCATTCCATGGGCTCGAGGTTTAATGCGTTCTCGTGATCCAGAAGAGGTCATTAAACAAGCACAACAGCTTGTTAATGCAGGGTATAAAGAAATTGTCCTAACAGGCATTCATACAGGTGGCTATGGTGAGGATATGAAGGACTACAATCTAGCTGCCCTTTTACGTGATTTAGAATCTAAGGTAATTGGTCTTAAGAGAATTCGTATTTCGTCCATCGAGGCTAGTCAGATTACCGATGAGATTATTGAAGTACTTGATCAATCGACAAAAGTTGTAAGACATCTACATGTTCCATTGCAATCTGGTTCGAACACTGTGTTAAAACGTATGAGACGTAAATACACAATGGAATTTTTTGCTGAGCGTTTAACAAAATTACGTCAAGCATTACCAGGATTAGCGTTAACATCTGATGTTATTGTTGGATTCCCTGGTGAGACAGAAGAAGAGTTTATGGAAACTTATAATTTTGTAAAAGAACATCAATTTTCTGAATTACACGTTTTCCCGTACTCTAAGCGCACTGGTACACCAGCAGCAAGAATGGAAGACCAAATTGATGAAGAAGTGAAAAATGAGCGTGTACACCGTCTAATTTCACTTTCTGACCAATTAGCGAAGGAATATGCATCTAATTACGAAGGAGAAGTATTAGAGGTTATTCCTGAGGAGCTAGAAAAGGACAATCCAACAAGCGGCTTATATATTGGATATACTGACAACTATTTAAAAGTTAAGTTTGATGCGTCTGAAGATATGATTGGTAAAATCGTGAAAGTTAAAATCACAAAAGCTGGTTATCCATATAACGAGGGTCAATTTGTAAAAGTCGAAGAAGATCTTCCAATTGAAGCAGAAGAAGCAAGAACAACCGCATAACTTAAAAAGTAATGAAAAGAAGTTAATCATTTGATTAGCTTCTTTTTTTTGTCCCATACTATAAAGTGAAACTTCAATCAGTGGGTGTTTTCCTGCCCGTTAATGCGGGATAAATGCTAGTCAACCTAATCCAATAATGATATGATGTTAGAGGTACGTACAACTAAAAAGGTAAAAGGAGAAATACATAATGACGAATATTGCTAAAATGATTGACCATACAGCATTAAAAGCAGATACAACGAAAGAGCAAATTGAAAAGCTTTGTGCAGAGGCAAAGGAATATGGATTTATGTCTGTTTGTGTGAATCCAACATGGGTTGAAACAGCTGCTAGCCTGTTAAAAGATTCTGAAGTAAAGGTTTGTACTGTTATCGGATTTCCATTAGGAGCAAGTACTTCAGAAACGAAAGCATTTGAAACAAAGGATGCTATTGAAAAAGGTGCAACTGAAGTGGATATGGTCATTAATATCGGTGCCCTTAAGGATAAAAATGACGAATTAGTTGAAAAAGACATCCGCGCTGTTGTAGAAGCGGCAAAAGGCAAAGCACTTACAAAGGTTATTTTTGAAACTTGTCTACTAACGGACGAGGAAAAAGTAAGAGCCTGTGAACTTTCAGTTAAAGCCGGGGCTGATTTTGTGAAAACATCAACTGGTTTCTCAACCGGTGGGGCTACTGTGGAAGACATTCGCTTAATGCGTAAAACAGTCGGACCGAATATTGGAGTAAAAGCATCTGGTGGAGTTCGTGACGTAAAAGGCACCCAGGATATGATAGATGCTGGAGCAACTAGAATCGGGGCAAGTGCAGGAGTAGCAATCGTTAACGGACTAACAGGATCTTCTGACTATTAAAAATTGCAAAAGCTGGCTGATTTTGGCCAGCCTTTCTTATGTAGTTCGGTGGACTTTCTTGATAAAATTCGTCAACATCCCGACAAAAGGTAAAAAGAGCAGTGAAGTAAGAACATTGAAAATTAAACTAACATGGGCAATTTGAACATCAGGATGGGATGTAAGCAACATGGCAATTTGGCCAAGTACATTTATTAACGGGAAAAATAAAACAACACCGATCACATTGACCCAAATATGGGTATATGCAGCTAATTTTGCTTCATGTCTACTCCCAATACTCGCAATATAAGCAGTAATACATGTCCCAATATTCGCTCCAAGTAACACTGCAATTCCAGCATTTAAAGTTAATAGCTGTTCATTCATAAACCCCATAATGATTCCAGTAGTTGCAGTACTAGATTGAATAATAGAAGTCAAAATGGTCCCTACACCTACCCCAAAAAGACCACTTTCATTTGTATGCTGAAAAAAGGTATGAATGGAAGGGAATTGTGAGATTGGCCTTGCAAGCTGCTCAAATCCATTCATTGCAACAAACATGCATCCTAATCCGAACAAAAAAGCACCAAAGCTAAAAACCTGTTGATTACTAATAAACAAACATAAAAACCCTATTATTAAAATCGGAACAATCCATTCAAATATATCAAAGGTTATCATTTCTGCCGTAAAGGTTGTTCCTATATTGGTACCAAGAATGATTCCAATTGATTGTTTAAAGGTTAAGTATCCTGTTGCAATTAAACCGACAACAAGCACCATGACAGCAGAGCTGCTGTGAATAATGGCGGTAATGATCATCCCAGTAAATAATCCCTTTATCGGGTTATCGGTAAAACGAATCAGCCAAACCCTTACTCTATCTCCGGTAAGATTATAAAGGCCTGTCCTCATCACAGTCATACCAAAGAGAAAAATCGTAATAAATACAGCAAATAACGATATAAGTTCAATCATGCATTCTCACCCCTATCACATTGTATGGACAAGGATACGTGAAAATGACTACTTCAACTTTTTTTACCTTATACATACTCAATTTAAATTAGTTACTACACAGACTATAAAAAGAGAGGATTTAACAGGAATAACAGTAAAAAAAATTATCAAAACTAGTAGAGGACAGATGATTTATAGCGATACTATTGTGAATTACAGTTGACCAAAAATCATGCATATATTATAATTGCAAAGTACATGTTTATTTTTTCGACGATTTTTTTCGATCGACACTTAGAAAATGAAATAGAACATGTGTCTTAATTAGAGTTAGTGGTTGTTTTCGGAGGGAGGGAATTAGAATGTCAAAAACGGTCGTTCGTAAAAACGAATCGCTTGAAGATGCTCTTCGCCGCTTCAAACGTACTGTATCTAAATCAGGTACGATTCAAGAAGCTAGAAAGCGCGAATTCTATGAAAAGCCTAGCGTAAAGCGTAAGAAGAAATCTGAAGCTGCTAGAAAGCGTAAATTCTAAAAGAGGGTGTAGTTTTATGAGTCTTCTCGAGCGTTTAAATAGTGATATGAAAACAGCGATGAAGAATAAAGAGAAAGATAAGCTATCTGTTATTCGAATGGTGAAGGCTGCACTTCAAAATGAAGGTATAAAGTTTGGAACCAGTGAACTATCAGATGAAGCAGAACTAACAGTTCTAACTCGTGAATTAAAACAACGAAAAGATTCCCTCCGCGAATTTAGTAACGCTGGTCGTGAAGATCTTGTTAATAAAATTCAAACTGAAATTGAGATATTAGAGGTATACCTTCCAGAACAATTATCTGAAGAGGATCTTGTTGAGATTGTAAAAGAAACAGTACAAGAGGTCAATGCTTCTTCAAAGGCTGACATGGGTAAAGTGATGGCTGCAATCATGCCTAAGGTAAAAGGTAAGGCTGACGGCGGTCTCGTTAACAAACTTGTTCAGCAGCAATTATCTTAAAAAAAACACCTTACATCGAGTAAGGTGTTTTTTCTTTTTAATTGCATCCTCAAATAGATATATAACAGGTAAGTATTACCAATAGAAAAGTTGCATAGAAACATGCAAAAAGTGAAACCAGTTGTTCATTTCAAACGTATAACATACTATCAAGACGTAAAAATGAAAAGAGAGGGGGGAACACGATTTGAAAAAATGGAGAATCCTTTTATTCCTTTCCATTATTCTCTTGCCACTAATTCTCACATTAACGCCAAATAAAAGCTTAAGCGCTGCAGACCAGGTGGTGTATTTTATCCCATTAGAAGAAACAGTCGAAAAAGGTTTAAGCGCTTTTATCGACCGTTCGATTACAGACGCTGAGAATAAGGGAGCAGACATCATTATTTTTGAAATCAATACCCCTGGTGGGGCGGTTGATGCTGCTACACAAATTGGGAAACGAATCCAAGAATCGACCATTCCTACCGTTGCCTATATTAATAACGATGCTATTTCAGCTGGTGCTTTTATCGCATTAAATGCAGATATGATCTATATGTCTGAGAATGGTAGAATGGGAGCTGCTGGCATCATTGACCAAGCTGGAAATACTGCTGATGAAAAAGCCGTTTCCTACTGGCTTTCAGCGATGAAAGGTGCTGCAGAAAACAATGGACGTGATCCGATTTATGCTTTAGCAATGGCAGACAAAGAGATTGATCTTCCAGAGTTAGGAGCTGAAAAAGGAAAATTCCTAACCTTAACAGCCAAACAAGCCCTTTCAGTTAATTATGCAGAAGGAATTGTAAAGGACAGAGCTGATTTATTAAAGACACTAGGCTATGAAAAGGCTGCTGTTGAGCAAGCTGAGGTTAGTCTAGCTGAAAAAATTGCTCGCTTTATTACAAATCCAATTGTTGTTTCGCTTCTTTTAACAATCGGAAGCTTAGGATTAGTTGTTGAATTATACTCTCCTGGGTTTGGTATTCCTGGTATAATGGGAATATCAGCACTATTGCTCTTTTTCTATGGGCATTTAGTAGCGGGGCTAGCAGGAATGGAAACCATTATCCTATTTGTAGTAGGAATTGTATTAATATTATTGGAGTTTGTTTTGCCGGGGGGGATTATTGGTTTGATAGGATTAGGAGCTATTTTAACGAGCTTTTTCTTAGCAGGAAGCAGTGTAATGGTAATTGGTATTTCACTATTAGTAGCGTTAATAGCAACGATTGTTGTATCAATCATTTTAGTGAAAGTATTCGGCAAGAACCTGCATGCATTTAAAAAGATTATCCTTTTTGATTCTACCGATACCGAAAGTGGGTATGTCTCAAATAAGAATCGGGAAGATCTAATTGGAAAACAAGGCATTGCATTAACCACATTAAGACCTTCTGGTACTGCCATAATCAATGATGAAAGAATAGATGTTGTTACACAAGGGAATTACATTGAGAAAAATTCAAAAATTGAAGTCATCAAAACAGAAGGTTCTCGAATCGTGGTTCGAGAAATTGCTGATATTGATAAATAAAAATTAGTAGGAGGAAAAATAGAATGCCAACAAGTATGATTACAATTCTTATTTTGGTTGCACTAGCTATTATTTTATTGGCTGTACTATTTACATTTGTGCCAGTTGCACTGTGGATTTCGGCGCTTGCTGCTGGTGTCCGTGTAAGTATCTTTACGTTAATCGGGATGAGGTTACGTCGGGTTATCCCGAACCGTGTAATTATCCCGTTAATTAAAGCTCAAAAAGCAGGTTTACAACTTAATACAAACCAATTGGAGAGTCACTATTTAGCTGGTGGTAATGTTGACCGTGTTGTAAATGCATTAATCGCTGCACAACGTGCAAACATTGATTTAACATTTGAAAGAGCAGCTGCAATCGACTTAGCAGGTCGTGACGTGTTAGAAGCAGTTCAAATGAGCGTTAACCCTAAAGTTATCGAGACACCATTTATTTCAGGTGTTGCGATGGATGGTATCGAAGTAAAAGCAAAAACTCGTATCACCGTTCGTGCCAATATTGATCGTTTAGTCGGGGGAGCAGGGGAAGAAACTGTTATTGCCCGTGTAGGAGAGGGTATTGTTAGTACAATTGGTTCTCAAAAGGACCACAAAAAGGTTCTCGAAAATCCTGATATGATTTCTCAAACGGTTTTAGCAAAAGGGCTAGATGCAGGTACTGCATTTGAAATCCTATCTATAGATATTGCAGATATTGATATCGGTAGAAACATAGGTGCCGTGCTTCAAACAGACCAAGCGGAAGCCGACAAGAAAATAGCCCAAGCGAAGGCTGAAGAACGCCGTGCAATGGCTGTTGCAAGTGAACAAGAAATGCGCGCTCGTGTAGAAGAAATGAAAGCGAAGGTTGTAGAAGCAGAAGCTGAAGTTCCTCTTGCAATGGCTGAAGCATTACGCTCTGGTAACCTTGGAGTTCTTGACTATACAAACCTAAAAAATATCATGGCTGACACTGATATGAGAGATTCAATTGGTAGAAGCACAAAAGATCATGACGAAGATAAATAATTATCAAAAATAAACCTCAATACGTGAAAGGAGGTTTACACTTTGGATTTGCTTTTACAAAATCTAATTGAAAAGATTATGTCAAATGCCTGGATTCTTATTGTCATAATTGGATTTGTACTTAATGCGTTTAAACGTTTTAACAGTGGTGAAAAAGAGCCTACAACTCAGATCCCAATGCCAAAACAGTTCAATCCGTTTGACCAAGAACCAAAACCTGAAAAAGAAGATCATCCGAAAGAAACAAAGTATGATTATGAAGAAATTGAATCTAAAGAGGTTTCTGATACTCAAGTTCCAAATACGTTCTATGAACGATATCAAGAGCTTCAGCAACAGGGAACCTATAGTGAAACAACAATCGAGGAAGAAGAACCGGCACTAACGGTTATTAAACCGACAGTAGCCACTTCAGAACAAAGAGGCGTCAAAAGCTTCTCGAAAAACAAGGTCGTTGAAGGGATTATTTGGTCTGAAATTCTTGGTCCTCCAAGGGCAAAAAGGCCTTATCAAACCCGTCGCTAAAATTTTTAACGTATAGTACTCCTATACAAAAAATGTTCTATGAACCCCCTTTTACTCATAAACATGAGTTGAAAGGGGGTTCTTTGTTATGCCTAAAAACCTAGGATTACGCATGAAAAGATGGATCACAAACAAGATGGAACTTCCTGCTGACGTCATGATGGATCTTCCAAGAATAACTATGATTGGTCAATTACATATTTACATAGAGAATCATCGAGGATTAATAACCTTTTCAGATAAAGAGGTACGGCTTTTATTGAAACAGGGACAACTTCTGATCAAAGGAAATGCATTTGTAATTAAAACCATATTACCTGAAGAAATAATGCTCGAAGGAAAAATTGAACATGTGCAATACATTGAGAAATGAAACACTAGGGGGATAAGCATGAAAAACCATTGGATGCATTTTTTTAGTGGGAGTGTCAAAGCTGTTATTTCTGGAAAAGGGACAGAGCGATTTATAAATGAATGTGTAAGACAAGGTATCGTTGTGTGGGATGTAAGGAAGCCAGGTACTCACGTCTTAAGCTTCTCAATGTATTTAAAGGATTTAAAAAAAATTCGAAGAGTTGTCCGTAAAAATGATTGTAAGCTTCGTTTTATTGGGAAGAAGGGCTTACCATTCCTTATCCAAAAGGCGTTATCTAATAGTGGCTTTTTAATCGGTGCTATTTCGTTTTTTATTATTGTTACATTATTATCAAATATGGTCTGGGGCATAAAGGTGGAGGGTGCTAAACCAGAAACAGAGCACCGCATTATTCAAGAATTGAAAAAGCTTGGTGTAGAAAAGGGGAAACTACAATTCTTTATTGAAGATAATGAATCGCTTCAAAGACACCTGGAGGATGCCATTAACGATATTACATGGATTGGTGTGGAATTAAATGGGACGACCTATCATTTTGAGGTTGTTGAAAAGAACCAGCCAGAGCCTACAGAGCAGTTTAGCCCAAGAAATCTGGTTGCTAATAAAAAGGCGACAATCAAGAAACTAATTGTGGAGGAAGGTAAGCCTGTTGTAGCTGAAAATGATTTTGTCAAAAAAGGCGATCTTTTGGTTACTGGTAAAATTGGAAAAGAGGGAGAGGAAGTCTACGTACCTGCACGTGGAAAAATTTTTGGTGAAACTTGGTACAAGTCCAAAGTAACGGTAGATATTACTACGAAACTAGATGTACTAACAGGGGATAATATAACAAAACATTATATTTCTTTAGGGGATATACGTATTCCGATCTGGGGATTTGGTAAGATTGAATATAAGGAGTATCAAACAGAACTAAATGAAAGACATATCAAATTTTTTAATTGGGAACTTCCAGTTGCGTATGAAAAAGAGACAATTAGGGAAAGTGAAAAAATCACCAGAACGTATACAACAAATGAGGCCATTGAAGTAGCAAAAGATATCGGAAGAAACAAATTAGCACAGCAATTGGGTAGTGATGCTGAAATTATAGAAGAAAAAGTTTTGCGTCAATCCATTAACAATGGTAAAGTAAAATTGGAAATAAAATATAATGTTATTGAGAATATCGTCACTACGATACCATTAGTTCAAGGAGACTAAAGGATGTCAGAAGATTTAGTAATGAGTAAACACCAACTAGAAAATCCAAATGAGGCACTTGTTTTATTTGGAAACAATGATCTTCATCTTAAAAGGATTGAAGAAGAATTAAATGTTTCAATTATCACAAGAGGTGAGGCTGTTCACGTCTCAGGTGACCCAACAAATGTTCAAATTGTTGAGGAAATACTTGAAAAGCTTCTTGGTGTGATACGAAAAGGAATACGTGTAAGTGAACGTGATGTTATTTACTGTATTCAAATGGCAAAAAGCGGAAGATTGGATTCGTTTGAAGAGTTATATGATGAAGAAATTACAAAAACCGCAAAAGGAAAATCCATTCGTGTTAAAACACACGGACAACGTCAATATGTGGCTGCCATCAAACAGCAAGATTTAGTATTCGGAATCGGGCCAGCGGGTACCGGAAAAACATATTTGGCCGTTGTTATGGCAGTTAACGCTTTGAAGAATGGACAGGTTAAACGAATAATTCTAACTCGTCCAGCTGTTGAAGCCGGTGAGAGTCTAGGATTTTTACCAGGAGATTTAAAAGAAAAGGTGGATCCATATTTACGTCCATTATATGATGGTTTACACGATGTACTTGGTGCTGAGCATACAGAACGTTTAATGGAACGAGGAATTATTGAAATTGCCCCATTAGCCTATATGAGAGGGCGCACACTTGACGATGCTTTCGTCATTTTAGATGAAGCGCAAAACACAACGTTGGCGCAAATGAAGATGTTTTTGACACGCTTAGGTTTTGGCTCTAAAATGGTCATAACAGGAGATATCTCGCAAATCGATTTACCTAAAGGGGTAAAATCCGGCTTACATGAAGCAATAAATATCCTGAAGGATGTATATGGTTCTGCGTTTATCTTTTTGGAACAGTCTGACGTTGTACGTCACCCTCTTGTAGCACGTATTATTGAAGCGTATGAAAAGGCTGAGGCTGATCAAAAGTAAAAGACCCATATGGAATGGGTCTTTTTTATCATTGAGGTAACTGGTAAAATAATCCTTAGAAAAGGAGGTTCAAGAAATGAGGAAAACGACTAAGGTAACAAATAAGTTGTCCGCTATTAAAAGCAATCAATCCTTACATATTTTGATTTATATCCTCCTTGCAGGAATTATGTTTTTAGTCATGTATAGTAATGTAAAACCGGAAGTTTTGCAATTAGAGGTTTTGCGTCCATCCGAACAGACAATTCGATCTCCATTAACAATTGAAGATAAAATTGCCACTAAGGCAAAACAGGATGCTGCAGCAAAAGAAGTTGACGATGTTTTCACCCTTAAATCCGAATACACAGATAATCAAGTGGATCTTGCAATTTCTATTTTTGACTCAATTGAAGAGACTAATACTGAAGCATTGGATGTGTATAATGCGAAGGTAAGAGAATGGGAAAGTCTCACGGAAGAAGACCGAGGGGAAGAACCAAAACAATTGACAGCTTCGGAAAAATTACAGATGTTAAAAACGAAGCTTCCACAAGATTTAACTAATCGAATCCCAGATGATGTCCTTACAGCTTTATTAACGGCCACTCATGATCAATTATCTCATGCAAAGGATGCGGTTATCACAGCTGTAAATAATGTAATGAACACTAGAATTCCTTCCTCTGAGGTAGAAAATGCTAAAAATAAAGTAGTGGAAGAATTACAATACTCCAGTGTGGATACAGCGCTACGAGAGCCAATGCGTGAAATGGCGCGTTTTGCAGTCGTTCAAAACGTCTATTATGATGTAGAAGCCACCGATGAAAAACGCCAACAAGCAATTGAAGCAGTGGAGCCTGTCAAAATTCTACAGGGTCAAATTATCGTGGAAGAAGGACAATTAATTACTAGAGATATTTATCGTCAACTAGAGCTTCTAGGAATGACTAGCACCAATAACCCAATTCAACCATTCATCGGCTTGGCGTTAATTATTGTGTTAGTAATAACGGCACTAGTATATCATTTTCATAACGAAATGATTCCAACTGATCGACATCGCAATATTTATTTATTAATTTTTGCGATTATCTTTTCTGTTACCATTCTATTAATGAAGGGTATTAGTTTATTCCAACAAATCGATTATTCTGATATAGGATATATTGTTCCAGTGGCTATGGGTGCAATGTTAATAAAACTACTGATTAATGAAAAAGTCGCCATTCTCTCAAGTATGATTTTTGCTGTTTGTGGGAGTCTTATCTTTAATGAGGGTGTTACAGGTACGCTTAATTTCACAGCAGGAATTTATTTCTTATTTGGTTGTTTAGCTGGCGTGTTGTTTTTAAGTAAGCATAATCGTAGAGGGAAAATTCTCCAAGCGGGGCTTTTTGTTGCCTTGATCAATATTATCGTGATATTTTCGATCATGTTATTACAAAATGGTAGTTATTCGAGTTTAGATTATGGTTCATCCATTATTATGGCGGTTTTATCAGGTGTTATAGCTGCTGTTCTAACTATTGGGCTACTACCGTTCTTTGAAGCTGGATTTAATATTCTATCAACCATGAAATTAATCGAATTATCGAACCCAAATCATCCGTTATTACGCAAAATTTTAACGGAAGCACCGGGCACTTATCATCACAGTGTCATGGTTGCGAATTTATCTGAGTCCGCCTGTGAAGCAATTGGGGCGAATGGATTATTAGCTAGAGTGTCATCGTATTATCATGATATTGGAAAAACTAAACGACCGCATTTCTTTATCGAAAATCAAATGAACATTGAAAATCCACATGATAAGATTGCACCCCAGCTTAGTAAAACGATAATTACAGCACATGCTACAGATGGTGGAGAAACGTTGAGAAAATATAAAATGCCCAAAGAAATCGTTGACATTGCTGAGCAACATCATGGGACAACATTGTTAAAATATTTTTATCATAAAGCAAAGCAGCAAAGTGATCGAGAAGTTCTTGAATCTGATTTCAGATATGTAGGACCTAAAGCACAAACAAAAGAGGCTTCAGTAATCGGGATTGCAGATAGCGTTGAAGCAGCGGTACGTTCATTATCAAATCCAACTCCGCAAAAAATCGAATCACTAGTTAATAGCATTATTGCTGACCGATTACAGGATGGGCAATTTGATGAATGTGATATAACGCTGAAAGAGCTTGATATCGTTGCAAAAACACTTTGTGAATCATTAAAGGGAATCTTCCACTCAAGGATTGAATACCCTGCGGAGACCACAAAACAGAAGGTGAAGGAAGCATGAGATTAGAAATTGATTTCAATGATGAAATTGGAGAAGTAAGAGAAGAAGAATGTAAATTAGTGCAGGAACTACTTGTTTTAGCCGCTGAAAAAGAAGGCGTCAAAGAAGGAACAGAGGTTTCGATTACATTTGTTGATAATGACCGTATTCAAGAAATAAATCGAGAATACCGCGATAAAGATCAACCAACAGATGTTATTTCCTTTGCCATGGAAGAAATGGGCGAGGGAGAGATTGCGATAATCGGTGAAGACATACCCAAGCTATTAGGAGATATCATTATCTCAATCCCTAGGGCAAGGGAGCAGGCTGAGGATTATGGTCATTCCTTTGCTAGGGAATTAGGTTTCCTTGCTGTTCATGGCTTCTTACATTTGCTTGGTTATGACCATCTGACAAAAGAGGATGAGGAAAAAATGTTTTCAAAACAAAACGAAATCTTAGAGGCCTATGGACTTGAAAGATAAAAGTAAATGGACGCGCTTAATCAAAAGCTTTTCGTATGCTTTACAAGGCTTGCGAGAAGCATTTTTTTCGGAACGCAATTTACAGATACACTTTTTGTTTTCGTTAATTGTTGTGATTTGTGGTTTCTTTTTTCAAATCACAAATGTGGAATGGATGGTTATTCTTCTTTTAATCGGTGGAATGTTTTCAATTGAATTGATGAACACAGCAGTCGAAAAAGTGGTGGATCTAGTTACTAGTGAATTTCATCCCTTGGCTAAGAAAGCTAAGGATATCTCGGCAGGAGCTGTCCTTATCTATGCGATCATATCTGTTATTGTGGGATTGATCATTTTCCTACCTTACTTAACTGATCTAATTTAAAGAAAATTCTTACAATTATGTAACAAATGAATCAAACCCATGCATTAATCAAGATTTTTATGTAAAATAAAAATACACTTCCGTACTAACATACGCAGAAAGGAAGATAGAAGTGAAAACAGAGGAACTAATCAACGAAGCGAAAAAAGCAAGAGAACTAGCATATGTTCCATATTCAAACTTTAAGGTAGGGGCTGCTCTACTAACAAAAGATGGTAAAGTGTACCATGGCTGTAATATTGAAAATGCAGGTTATAGTGCAACCAATTGTGCAGAGAGAACTGCTATTTTTAAGGCCGTTTCTGAAGGAGATAAGAAGTTTGTAGCAATGGCTGTAGTGGCAGATACAGACCGACCAGTGCCCCCATGTGGCGTTTGTCGTCAAGTAATTTCAGAGCTATGCCAGCCTGATATGAAGGTTTATTTATCAAACCTAAAAGGCGATGTACAAGAGACAACGATTAATGAATTACTACCAGGGGCTTTTACACCGGAGGATTTACATGGAAAATAAGAATGGATATAAATCAGGCTTTGTTTCAATTATTGGAAGGCCAAATGTGGGGAAATCCACATTTTTAAATCATGTTATCGGACAAAAAATTGCGATTATGAGTGATAAACCTCAAACGACACGCAACAAGGTGCAAGGGGTTTTTACTGAAGAAAATTCTCAAATTATTTTTATTGATACGCCAGGGATTCATAAACCAAAACATAAGCTTGGCGATTTTATGATGAAGGTTGCCCAGAACACTCTAAAGGAAGTCGATATCGTTTTATTTATGATCAATGCAGAAGAGGGCTATGGGCGTGGTGATGAATTCATCATTGAACGCTTAAATAATATTCAGACACCAGTTTTTCTTGTTGTTAATAAAATAGACCGAATACATCCTGACAAATTATTAGAATTAATCGAGAAGTACAAAGGGCTCTATCCTTTTAAGGAAATTGTTCCGATTTCGGCGTTGCAGGGTACGAATACCCCAAGATTAGTTGATCAAATCAAAAAATACTTACCGGAGGGACCTCAGTATTATCCTGCTGATCAGGTAACAGACCATCCTGAACGATTTATTATCACCGAATTAATTCGCGAAAAAGTACTTCACCTTACAAGAGAGGAAGTACCACATTCCATTGCAGTTGTTATGGATTCGCTAGAAAGACGAGAAGGTGGCAATACCGTATACGTTGGTGCAACTATTATTGTCGAACGCAATTCGCAAAAAGGAATTGTGATTGGAAAACAAGGAAGTATGCTTAAAGAGGTTGGAAAGCGAGCAAGGGAAGATATTGAAGCATTGTTGGGGTCGAAGGTATTTTTAGAGCTTTGGGTAAAAGTTCAAAAGGACTGGCGAAACAAAATGTCACAGCTCCGTGATTATGGGTTTAGAGAGGATGAATACTAGAGCACGAACGCAACAGTATTTGCGTTTCTGAAAAAAATTCACGGATTAGCAAAATTTATGTAACATGTTTTTTAGGATTTTCGGTCAAGATATTCATACAAGTGAATGAAATTGGAGTAGTCTTTGCTAGTTAAAATAACGAAAAAGGTGGGGTTACTATGTTAGATTTTACCTGGAAGGTGTTTAGTGAAACAGGTAATGTTGATACGTATCTTCTTTTTAAGGAATTGGAACAAGAGAAGACTGAGAGACCCGAAACACAGAATGAGGAGCTAGCATCAATAGATTTTCCAATTACTTGACCATCCAAAAAAAGCGTCTTAGACTATCTAAGAGCGCAATATTTTAGTAACAAAGGTAATTGGGGTTGCCTTGTTGCCAATGGATGGTGACAGAAGTGCTGCAAAAATGCGAAGGTATTATCATAAGAACAAGTGATTATGGTGAAACGAATAAAATCGTTACTTTGTATACCCGTGAATGGGGAAAAATTGGGGTAATGGCAAGAGGCGCTAAGAAACCAAGCAGTCGCCTTGCTGCTATTACCCAGGTTTTTACATATGGACAGTTTTTAGTTCAAAAGACGTCTGGTTTAGGCGTTTTACAACAAGGTGAAACCATTTCAACCTTCCGTTCCATTCGAGAAGATATTTTCTTAACTGCATATGCGTCTTATGTGGTTGAATTAACCGATAAATGTACGGAAGAAAAGAGATCAAATCCTTTTCTTTTTGAAATGCTATATCAAACATTAAATTACTTAAATGAAGGATATGATCCCGATATTCTTCTTTATATTTATGAGCTTAAAATGCTTCCATTACTCGGATTGTATCCTCGACTTGACGAATGTACAATTTGTAAAAGAACAGAAGGCGAATTTGCTTTTTCAATAAAAGAAGGTGGCCTCCTTTGTCATCGCTGCTATGAAAAAGAACCTTATCATCTTAAGGTATCGCAAGCAACAATTCGATTACTTCGCTTGTTTTATTACTTTGATTTAAGTCGGTTAGGTAGTATCGCCGTAAAGGAAGAAACGAAGAAAGAACTAAAAATGGTTATTGGTATGTATTACGAAGAATATTCAGGCTTGTATCTAAAATCAAAACGATTCTTAGATCAACTTGAAAATTTTCACCTACCGTAAAGAGTCTACTTGACATGGGTGTAAATTTGGACTATAGTTCAATTAAAAATATCGCACGGTGAAGGAAAATAGTACTTATTCAGAGTTCATAAAAGCGAACCTAGGACGGTGGAAGCTAGGGTATGAACTGATAAGGAAGGCGTTCCAGAGTGTAACACATGAAAGAGGCAATAACTCATTATACGGGTTAGTTGCAAATAGGGTGGAACCGCGGGTAAACTCTCGTCCCTATGTCTACAATTAGGCATAGAGGAGGGGAGTTTTTTATTTTTGTAACAAAATTAACTTAGGATTATTTTTTATGTAATTTTACCGGAGGTGCGAGATTAATGAATATACAAGAAATGATATTAACGTTACAAAAGCATTGGTCAGATCAAGGCTGCATCCTCATGCAAGCCTATGACGTAGAAAAGGGTGCGGGAACCATGAGCCCCTATACATTCCTAAGAAGCCTTGGTCCTGAGCCTTGGAATGTCGCATATGTTGAACCATCAAGACGTCCGGTCGATGGCCGCTACGGAGAAAACCCAAACCGCCTTTACCAACACCATCAGTTCCAAGTTATCATGAAGCCATCACCTGATAATATTCAGGAGCTTTACCTTGATTCCTTACGGAAATTAGGAATTGATCCATTAGAGCATGACATTCGCTTCGTTGAAGATAACTGGGAGGCGCCAACATTAGGAGCAGCAGGACTTGGTTGGGAAGTATGGCTTGACGGAATGGAGGTCACACAATTTACATATTTCCAACAGGTAGGTGGCCTTGAATGTAAACCAGTATCTGTTGAAATCACATACGGAATTGAACGTTTAGCCTCTTATATTCAAGATAAGGAAAATGTTTTTGATTTAGAATGGACAAAAGGCTTTACTGTTCGTGATATTTTCCAACAGCCTGAATATGAGCATTCAAAATATACATTTGAAACATCTGACCCTGAAATGCTTTTTAACCTATTTAGCATTTATGAAAAGGAAGCACACCGTCAAATGGACGAGGGCCTTGTTCATCCAGCATATGACTATGTTCTAAAATGTTCACATACCTTTAACCAGTTAGATGCTAGGGGAGCAATCTCAGTCACAGAACGAACAGGGTATATCGGCAGAGTACGTAATTTAGCTCGTAAAGTAGCTAAAACGTTTTATGAAGAGCGGGAAAAATTGGGCTTCCCAATGCTGAAGGCAAAAGGAGACGATCGTCATGAGTAATCGAGATTTATTGATAGAAATTGGTTTAGAGGAAATGCCAGCACGGTTTGTAACAGATGCCATGAATCAACTTTCTGACAAGGTTACAAACTGGCTGCTTGAACATAATATTTCATTTGAACAGGTCGAACGTTTTTCTTCACCTAGAAGACTAGCCGTACTTGTTCATGATGTTGCGGAAAAACAAAAGGATGTTGAACTTGAAGCGAAAGGTCCTGCGAAAAAAGTCGCCTTAGACCAAGATGGAAATTGGTCAAAAGCTGCAATGGGCTTCACAAGAGGACAAGGTGCAACAGTTGAAGATATCTTTTTTAAAGAAATCAATGGTATAGAATACGCACATATTAATAAATTTATTAAAGGGAAAGACACAAAAGAAATTTTAAATGAGCTTGAGGAAGTAATTACACATCTATCATTCCCTAAAAATATGCGCTGGGGCAATCAAGAGCTTCGCTATGTTCGTCCAATAAAATGGATTGTTTCATTATTCGGTGATGAGATTATTCCAATTTCAATCACTCATGTGACAGCGAGTAATAAAACTTGGGGACATCGTTTCTTAGGTCATGAGGTTGAAATTGCATCCCCAAGAGACTATGAAAAACTTCTAATGTCTCAATATGTAATTGCAGATTATCTTGAGCGAAAAGAAGCAATTACAAACCAAATTAAAATACTAGAAGAAGACAACAATTGGGAAATCCCAATTGATGAGGATTTATTAGAAGAGGTAACAAATCTTGTTGAATATCCAACTGCTTTTTATGGGAAATTTGAAGAAGAATTTTTAAATGTACCAGAAGAAGCGTTAATCACAAGCATGAGAGAGCATCAACGCTATTTTCCTGTAAAGGATAAAAATGGTGCCCTTCTTCCATTCTTTGTAGCGGTACGCAATGGGGACCATAAGCATCTTGAAACAGTCGCTAAAGGTAATGAGAAAGTACTTCGTGCTCGTTTATCTGATGCAGACTTCTTCTATAAAGAGGATCAAAAATTAAAAATTGATGACTTAATTCAAAAGCTTGATAAAATCATTTACCATGAAGAAATTGGTTCAATTGGTGATAAGGTTAGGCGGATTCAGCAAATCACGAGGCACTTATCAGGGCTTCTTGGACTAGATAGCGAAACAAAGGAAAAGGCAATTCGAGCTGCCGGGATTTGTAAATTTGACCTTGTCACAAATATGGTTTACGAATTCCCTGAGCTTCAAGGAGTCATGGGTGAACGATATGCAAGATTAAGTGGTGAAGATGAAGCTATTGCTGTAGCAATTAATGAGCATTACATGCCACGGCATGCTGATGACGTTAGTCCTTCATCAACCATTGGTGCTTTAATCAGTATTGCCGATAAGTTGGATACGATTGTTGGATGCTTCTCTATTGGTATCATCCCGACTGGTTCACAGGACCCTTATGCATTACGTCGTATGGCATCTGGTGTTGTTCAAATCTTGCTTGATAAAGACTGGAATTTTAGTCTGGAAGAGTTATTCGATTATGTATTAGGTCTATTTGTCGAAGCGAACATCGCAAAGCTTGAAAAACAAGAAATTAAAAAAGAACTTGTTCAATTCTTTAAATTACGTATCAAGCATGAATTAAACAATCGAAACATTCGCTACGATATAATTGATGCAGTTCTTGGTACAAATGTTGGAAATGTTGGACTCATTATTAGAAAAGCTGAAATGCTTGAAAAAAATAAAGACCATCATGACTTTAAAACAACAATCGAATCATTAGGAAGAGTATTAAATATCGCTAAAAAAGGTGAAGATGCTGAAATTAATCCAAGCCTTTTTGAATCTGATGAAGAAAAACATCTCTTTGAGAAGTTTACAGAGGTCAAACCAAAAGTAATCGAAAGCCTTAAAACACATGATGTAGTAGAAGCCTTCCGTTTCTTAGCTTCATTAAGAGAGTTAATTGACCAATATTTTGAACATACAATGGTAATGGCAGAAGATGAGGAAGTAAGGAAAAATCGTCTTGCTCAAATGGTTCAACTCTCAAAACTCATCTACCTTATCGGGGACATGAATTCCATTATTGTAAAATAAGGAGGAATAGCTAGGGGTATCTTGCTCCTAGTCTTTTTCTATACACTATACGTCTTTACGCAATTAGTATATAATAATTCTAATTAGTATAACCTTATTTGGAATACATAAACGGATAGATCTTAGGAATGGTGGTGAGTACAATAGAACTTAGCAAACGGCAAGAACACATTGTACAAATTGTAAAAGACAATGGACCAATTACAGGGGAAGCTATTGCAGACCGGTTAAGTTTGACGAGGGCAACCCTCCGTCCAGATCTCGCCATTTTAACAATGGCAGGCTACCTTGAAGCAAGGCCTCGTGTCGGCTATTTTTATACGGGAAAAACAGGTCAACAGTTACTAGCCGATAAAATAAAGAAAATCAAAGTGATGGATTATCAATCGATTCCTGTTGTGGTAAATGAGAGTATTTCTGTTTATGATGCGATTGTTACAATGTTTTTGGAAGATGTCGGAACATTATTTGTGGTGGATAAATCGTCACTTCTAGTAGGAGTTTTATCGAGAAAAGATTTACTGCGGGCAAGCCTTGGTAACCAGGATTTAAAATCTGTACCTGTCACGATTATTATGACCCGTATGCCTAATATAACAACATGTGAAAAAGATGATCATTTACTCGACGTGGCTCATAAATTAATTGAAAAACAAATTGATGCATTACCTGTGATAAAACACTCTGAACGTGGTATTGAGGTAATTGGAAGGATTACAAAGACAAATATGACAAAAGCCTTAGTGGCCCTCGCTGGGGATGAAATCCTCTAATTTTTGGTAAGGAGATGGAGTAGCAGATGATTAATCGTGTGGTATATGTAGTATCGGATTCAGTTGGAGAAACAGCAGAATTGGTTGTTAAAGCAGCAGTAAGTCAATTTAACGGATCACATACAGATATTAAACGAATTCCTTATGTTGAAGATACATCTACATTGTCAGAGGTTGTAGCCCTTGCGAAGCTTAATAATGCAATTATAGCTTTTACACTTGTAGTTCCTGAACTAAGAGACTTCCTTGTGAAGGAAGCGGAGCGAGAAGGAGTAATTGTAAATGATATTATTGGTCCGCTAATTGATAAAATGTCAGGTCTTTATGAAAGTAACCCAAGATTTGAAGCAGGACTTGTAAGAAAACTAGACGAAGATTATTTCAAAAAAATAGAAGCAATTGAATTTGCGGTTAAATATGATGATGGACGTGATCCAAGGGGAATTCTTCGCGCAGATATCGTGCTAATTGGTGTCTCAAGGACTTCTAAGACCCCATTATCCCAATACCTTGCACATAAGCGATATAAGGTAGCAAACGTTCCGATTGTTCCTGAGGTAGACCCACCGGAAGAACTATTCAAAGTATCGCCGAATAAATGCTTTGGATTAAAAATCAGTCCTGATAAACTAAATCATATCAGGCGAGAAAGATTAAAATCACTAGGCTTAGATGACCAGGCGATTTATGCAAATATTAACCGCATTAAAGAAGAACTTGATCACTTTGAATCAATCATTTCTAAAATTGGTTGTGATGTTATCGATGTTTCAAATAAAGCAGTTGAAGAAACGGCAAACATTATTTTAAATCAAATCAGTAAGCGAAGAACTAACTAAAAAATTCCTATTAATATAAAGAGTAAACATATCTTAAAAAGATATGTTTTTTTATGGCACTTGAAGGAATTTTATATTATAATAAAAAATTGTGATAAAAATACATATTTTTAGGTTTAGAGTTCGATTGGATAGAATAAACTATGTATTGAAGGTTGTCAAGGGTAAGATAAGGAAATAGGTGAATTAATTTTCGACATTATTTTCTCATTTCAAAATTTTTCTTTCCAAAAATTCTTTTGAATATCCGTTCTTATTACTCACCTAAAGATTAGACAATCACAGATTTTGAACATATTTTAAATCTTTTTCTGGAAAAGAAGGATTCTCTGGAGTGATGTAGAATAGAGAAATATGACGAAAAAAAGAATAAAATATTTGTTGATGCAGACGCATGTCCTGTTAAAGAAGAAATACTTAGCATTGCAGGTACATATAATATCAATGTTGTATTTGTTGCTTCTTATGCCCATGTTATGTCAAATCCCATGGGTGGAAAATGGGTGTACGTGGATGCTGAGAAAGAGGCTGCAGATCTCTATATTATGAATCATGCAAATAATAAAGACATCGTCATAACCCAGGATACTGGCTTAGCAAGTATTTTAGTTAACAGAGGTGTAACAGTAATATCACCCCGTGGCAAAGAGTTTAAGGAAGAGGATATGGAACAAATTCTCCATTTCCGATTTTTATCCGCAAAGGAAAGACGTAATGGCTCCTACTCGAAAGGGCCAAAACCCTTTACTGATGAAGACAGACAACATTTTACTAAAACTTTTAAAAAAAGTTTGTCGAATATTGCAGGATTTAAACTCTAAATATAGAATAAATTAGTACTTGGGGATGTTAAACATGGGGTATCGAATTCCCGAAGAAACAATCGAAAAAATTCGTATTTCTGTTGACATTGTTGATGTTATTAGTGAATATGTTCAATTGAAGAAGCAAGGCAGAAATTATTTTGGCTTATGTCCATTTCACGGTGAAAATACCCCTTCATTTTCTGTTTCCCCTGACAAACAAATCTTTCATTGTTTCGGGTGTGGAGCAGGTGGAAATGTATTTTCTTTTTTAATGGACTTAGAAGGCTATTCATTCGCAGAGGCTGCAGTAAACTTAGCTAAAAAAGTGAACATAGACTTATCAGATTATGAACAGCAAACAGCTGTTTCTGATAAAAATAATGATGCATCAAAAATGCAAGAAGCACACGAATTATTAAAGAAATTCTATCATCACCTATTACTTAATACAAAAGAGGGTCAACCAGCGCTAGACTATTTAACAAATAGGGGCTTCACAAGAGAAATTATCGATAAATTTGAAATTGGCTATGCCCTCGACTCGTGGGAATTTGCAACGAAATTTCTCCAAAAAAGAGGCTTTGGACCTGAGTTGATGGAACGGGCCGGATTACTCGTGAAAAAGGAGGATACCGGAACATTCTTTGATAGATTTCGAAACCGCATTATGTTCCCGATTTGGGATCATCAAGGCAAAACAATTGCATTCTCTGGCAGGGTGCTTGATAAGGGGCAGGAACCAAAATATTTAAACAGTCCTGAAACGATTATTTTTAATAAAAGTAAAACCCTTTACAATTTCCATCAAGCAAGACTTGATATTCGAAAACAGCAGCAAGTAGTTCTTTTTGAGGGATTTGCAGACGTAATTGCAGCTGATACAGCAGATGTTCCAAATTCAATTGGTACAATGGGTACATCCTTAACGGATGAACATGTAAAAATAATTAGAAGGAATGTGGAATCAGTTATCATCTGCTATGACTCTGATAATGCTGGGCTCGATGCCGCTTTACGGGCTTCATCCTTGCTTGCAAGTGCGGGCTGTTTTGTGAGAGTTGCAACAATGCCGAATGGCATGGACCCTGATGACTACATTAACAAATATGGCGCGGAGAAGTTTAAAAATGATGTAATAGGGGCAAGTCTTACATTAATGGCATTTAAAATGCAGTACTTAAGAAGAGGAAAAAATCTTCAGGATGAAGGAGAACGCATTCGTTATATAGAAGATGTACTTAAGGAAATTTCCTCTTTGGAAAAGGCTGTTGAAAGAGATCATTATTTGCGCCAGCTATCAAGTGAATTTTCAATCTCGCTTGATGCATTAAAAACACAACAGCTTCAGTACTATAAATCTGAACGGAAAAAAAGGGATAATTTCTCTGGGAATAGAAATAATACGAAAGCGCAACCCACCGTATCTAAACACTTACTTAAAGCCTATCATAATGCGGAACGTTTTTTACTTGCGTATATGCTAAGGAGTCGGGAAATTGCTGATAAAGTGCAAGATCAGCTCCAAGCCGAATTTAACATTGAAGAGCATCGAGCAATTGTAACGTATTTATATGCATATTATGAAGAAGGCCATGAACCTGATATCAGCACATTTCTAACAAGGATACATGATGATAATTTAAAACCGATTGTGACTGATATAGCAATGATGTCAGTTGAAGAAGAAGTATCAGATTCTGTGTTATCAGATTATGTGAAACAGGTGTTGAATCACAAAAAAATGTCAATGATAAAAGAAAAAGTATCTGAACAACTTGAGGCTGAACGTAGTAAGGATTATTTGAAGGCCGCTACGATTGCAAATGAAATTATTCAAATGAAAAAAGCATTACATTAAAATAGGTTTTCTAACCTCTATGTCTTACTAGTTTTGGAAGGAGGGGAACAAATGGCTGAAAAGTCTAAAGAAGTTGATACAGAATTAACATTAGAGCAAGTTAAAGAAAAATTAACAGAGTTAGGTAAAAAACGCGGAGTATTAACCTATGAGGAAATCGCTGAGCGTATGTCCGGTTTTGAAGTTGAATCAGACAATCTTGATGAATACTATGAGTTCCTTGGAGAGCAGGGGATTGAATTAATAGGTGAAGGCGATGGTCGTGATGCTGCCGATGATAATGAAGATGATCCAAACATCCAAGATTTATCCAAGGAAGAAGAATTTGACCTAAATGACCTAAGTGTTCCTCCAGGAGTTAAGATTAATGACCCGGTACGTATGTACCTAAAAGAAATTGGTCGTGTTGACTTACTTTCAGCAGATGATGAAATTAAGCTCGCTGAAAGAATCGAACAAGGTGATGAAGAGGCCAAACGTCGACTTGCTGAAGCCAATTTGCGACTTGTTGTAAGTATTGCAAAGCGTTACGTTGGTCGTGGGATGCTGTTCCTGGATTTAATCCAAGAAGGAAATATGGGACTTATTAAAGCTGTTGAGAAATTTGATTATCGCAAAGGCTTCAAATTCAGTACTTATGCCACTTGGTGGATTCGTCAAGCTATTACACGTGCGATAGCAGACCAAGCTAGAACCATTCGTATCCCTGTTCATATGGTCGAAACAATCAATAAATTAATCCGAGTGCAACGTCAGTTACTCCAGGATCTTGGACGCGAACCAACTCCTGAAGAAATTGCTGAGGATATGGATTTAACCCCTGAAAAGGTTAGAGAAATCTTAAAGATTGCTCAAGAGCCTGTGTCATTAGAAACACCAATTGGTGAAGAAGATGACTCGCATCTTGGTGATTTTATTGAAGATCAGGATGCTACATCTCCATCAGAGCATGCTGCATATGAGCTTTTAAAGGAACAACTTGAAGATGTTCTTGATACCTTAACAGACAGAGAAGAAAACGTATTACGTCTACGTTTCGGTTTAGACGACGGACGCACTCGTACTCTTGAAGAAGTAGGTAAGGTATTTGGTGTTACTCGTGAGCGCATACGCCAAATCGAGGCAAAAGCACTACGAAAGCTTCGTCACCCAAGCCGTAGCAAGAGACTAAAAGATTTCTTGGAATAAACATTTTCATTTACATTACGTAGTTTACTTCATAAAATTGAAGTAAACTATTTTTTTTACTATTATTAGGCCCACACGACGTGGGTCACAAAGACTTTGGCACAGGACTGGCGTTTTTAGTCTTTGATTAAAGCTCGAAAAAGGTGAACGCTTTCATGAATCAAGATAGAAAAAAGATCATTATTAATGAAATCCTCTATTGGCGTGAAAATAAATTACTGCCAGAAGCATATTGTAATTTTCTTCTCTCGTTATACACAGAAGGGGAAGGAGTTGAAGCAACAAAGAAAACAGCTCCACCTAAGAAAAAAACCATTATTTCGATACTCGGAATTGGTTTACTTTTACCAGTTTTATTTCTTGTCACTTATTTTACTGAAATATCGCCTATATTGCAAATGGTAATAAACTTTATTTTTATAATTATCTGTACTTTAGGTCTGACTTTCAACAGAAAAAATGCTTTTTTCGTACATATTGGTTCCATCATTCTTGCTCTTTTTATCCTTCTTTTATCAGTAAACGGAAGTGATCTCCTATTTAAAGGACATGGATATTATTTGTTCGGTATCATTTTATTGAATTGTGTCTGTTGGGGAATTGTTGGCATTTTTTCAAAGAAAAAATATTTTTTAATCGCCGGCATTCTTGGAAGTATCTCTTCAGTCGCAATATTATTTACTATTTAAATTGTTTGAAAATTGACGAACACCCCTTATAATAGATAGTGAAAACGCATACAACGGGAGGGGTACTATGAATTTCGATTTAACGACAGAGCAAAAAATGATTCAAAAAACCATAAGGGAGTTTTCTGAAGCAGAAGTTGCTCCAGGCGCCGAACAACGAGATAAAGACAAACGTTTTCCAATTGAAGTATTTCAAAAGCTTGGTGAATTAGGAATGATGGGTCTACCGTTTCCAGAAGAGTATGGTGGTGCCGATTCAGATACAATCAGCTTCGCAATTGTAGTCGAAGAACTAAGCCGTGCCTGTGGGTCTACCGGAATTACATACTCAGCACATATCTCGCTTGGTGGTGCACCCCTTCAATTATTTGGAACCAAGGAACAAAAACAAAAATATTTAATACCTATCTGTACAGGTGAGTCCCTCGGAGCATTTGGACTGACTGAACCAAATGCCGGTTCAGATGCAGGAGGAACGCAGACAGAGGCCGTACTTAAGAATAATGAGTTTATTATAAATGGAAATAAATGTTTTATAACTAATGCAAGCTTTGCGAAACATCTTGCTCTTACTGCAATAACAGGTCGAAATGGAGAGAAAAAAGAAATCAGTGCAATCATTGTTCCAACTAATGCAGATGGATTTAAAGTAATCGATAATTATGAAAAAATGGGACTTAATGCTTCGGATACGACAGAATTAGTTTTAGAGGATGTTCGTGTCTCAGAGGAAAACTTACTTGGGAAACGAGGAGAAGGCTTCAGGCAGTTTCTAATCACACTAGATGGTGGCAGAATCGGAATTGGAGCAATGGCAGTAGGGATTGCACAGGCGGCGTATGAAAAGGCGTTATCGTATGCTAAAGAGCGAAAGCAATTTGGGCGATCGATTTCTAGCTTTCAAGCGATTCAATTTAAATTAGCAGATATGGCGATGAAAATTGAATTAGCACGAAATATGGTGTATAAAGCCGCGTGGTTGAAGGACCAAAGTCGTAATTTTTCGAAAGAAGCTTCAATGGCTAAGCTATATGCATCTGAAATTTGCATGGAGGTAACAAACCAAGCTGTGCAGATTCACGGTGGATATGGCTATATGAAAGAATATCATGTTGAAAGGTTTATGCGGGATGCGAAGCTTTTAGAAATCGGAGAAGGGACATCTGAAATACAACGTATGGTTATTGCCAGAACAATTGGATGTTAAAATTTTTATTTAACTGTGAAAACTCCTTTCCGTCGTGAGAGGAGTTTTATCAATATTTATGACAAATTTGTGACGTTTTTGTGTAAAATAATTTTGCAAGAATATGTTAATAGTCTTCTTTGTACAATTAGGACTTTCACTTCTACCATTTTTCAAGTAAAATAGAGAGTGTTTGTATAGAATATATCTAATAACTTCTTTAATGATGTACATAATGTAAGGGAGGTCAGAAAATGAAAAAGAATCCATTAATACCATTTGCTTTAATTGCAGTTTTCGGTATTGGACTTATGTTCCTATTAGGCTTTGTTGGACTAGGTAACATGGACGAAATGGCAAACAAAGGTGAAGAGGCTCCAGAAACAGCTGCGGCTTCCCCAGAAGAGATTGTCAAAAGTACATGTGCGGCATGTCATGGTCAGGATTTATCTGGTCAAGGTACTGCACCTGCATTGAAAGGTCTTGACTTATCCGTTGAAGAGATTCAAGATGTAATTACAAATGGTAAAGGTGCAATGCCAGGTGGCTTAGTAAAAGACCCTGCACAAGTACAAGAAATAGCAAATTGGTTAGTTGAACAAAAATAAATAATAGATAAAACCCTTTGCATTTTATGTAAGGGGTTTTTTTCTGTTGAATGGAAGTTTACCTGCACTTCTTGTATAATTAACTTTATTCAGCTGAGGCTGAATAAAGTTAAAGCCTCCGGCGGATGTCACAGATTTTTCAGAGGTAGTTTTTCGAGCTTGCTCGAAAAAATCTGGGCGCAAATACGCAAGGGTGTATTTGATTCTAATTAATAAAAAATGTGGTGTTATTATGAATGAAGAGAAATTATCAAAGCGACTTGAAACGGTCGCATCTTACATACCAAAAGGAGCTATTTTAGCAGACATCGGCTCTGATCATGCGTATTTACCATGCTATGCATATCTTAATGGCATGATCTCAAAAGGAATCGCAGGAGAAGTCGCAGATGGCCCTTTACTATCAGCAAAAAAGCAAATCTCCAAAAATCAACTTAACCGGGTATTAGAAGCTAGAAAAGGGGATGGCTTAGAAGTCATTCATCCAAATGAAGTAACATGTATCACCATTGCCGGAATGGGAGGCTCACTGATCCGCTCCATCCTTGACAATGGCAAAAGCAAACTACTAGGTGTGGAACGACTTATCCTCCAACCGAATATCGGAGCTTCTACAATCAGAGAATGGCTGATTGAAAACGATTGGGAGCTAATCGCTGAAGAAATTTTAGAAGAAGACAAAAAAATCTATGAAGTATTAGTTGCCGAAAAAGGAAACCCACAAAAACCGTATAAAAATAAAGAACAAGAGCTATTGCTTGGTCCATTTTTATTAAAAGAAAAAAATCCTTTTTTCATTAAAAAATGGACACACGAGCTCAAACACTGGGAAAGAATATTAAACCAGCTTATGACTGCAGGGGAAACTCCCGAAAACCGTTTACGAAAAGAAGAACTCGGACAAAAGATCGAGATCGTTAAGGAGGCATTAAAATGAGCAAAATACCAAATGGATTTGAAGTTATCCAAGTATTTGAGCAATTTTCCCCAAAGTATTTAGCTGTTGAAGGTGACAGGGAAAGAAATGGTCTTCAAATTGGAACATTAAACAAACCTGTAAAGAAAATAATGGTCGTACTTGATATGTTAGAGGACGTTGTAGATGAAGCCATTTCAAATGAAGTCGATTTGATTATCGCTCATCATCCTCCGGTTTTCCGTCCCTTAAAAGCCGTTCAAACCGATACACCATCGGGAAGAATCATTGAAAAATGTATTTTACATAAGATAGCGGTCTATGCAGCCCATACAAATCTCGATGTGACAGTCGGTGGTGTCAATGATTTATTAGCGGATGCATTGGAGCTAACAAATATCGAATTGCTCGCCCCAACTTACGAGGAAAGACTAAAAAAACTAGCTGTATATGTTCCAAGGGAATCTGCCGAGGAAGTACGGACGGCATTAGGGACGGCTGGTGCAGGTTTTATAGGAAATTATAGTCACTGTACGTTTAATACACAGGGTACCGGAACCTTTTTGCCACAAGAGGGAACAAACCCTCATATCGGGGAAGTTGGCAGATTAGAAGAAGTAGTTGAAATCAAAATCGAATCGGTATTTCCAAGTAGTCTCCAAAAAAAGGTTGTTACGGCTATGCTTAAGGCACATCCGTATGAAGAGGTTGCCTATGACATTTATCCTCTTGAAAATGACGGAAATGTACTTGGTCTTGGTCGAGTTGGTTATCTTGAACAAGAGATGACACTTGAGCTATTCGCACAGCATGTGAAGGATAAATTAGAGGTAGATGGCATCCGTGTCGTTGGTTCACTCTCAGATAAAGTAAAAAAGGTAGCTGTACTGGGTGGTGACGGCAATAAATATATCTCACATGCTAAACGCGCTGGTGCAGATGTGTATGTAACCGGAGATATGTATTACCATGTTGCTCATGATGCAATGATGATGGGGCTTAATATTGTGGATCCTGGTCATAATGTTGAAAAGGTCATGAAAAAAGGAGTGGCAAACGTCCTAACTGAGCGCTTTAAAGAAAAGAAATACGACGTTTCAGTTATCATATCAGAACTAAACACAGATCCATTCAAATTTCTATAAATAAAAACGGTACTCCGAATTTGGAGTACCGTTTTCTTATTTTTTTGGAACTTTTACTTTTGGTAACACTTTAGCAAGTGGAACTTTTCGAACGCGTTCCCATGTTTCTTCAATTTCTGGGTCATATTGTTCAAAGAAGTTTATTACTTCTTTTGTAATTGGTGTTGGAGTTGAAGCACCTGCTGTTACAGCTACCTTCTCGACACCTTCAAGCCATTCAAGCTGGATGTCACTTACATCTGCTACGCGATAAGCTGTAGTACCTGCAATTTCCTCAGAAACCTGTGCAAGTCGGTTTGAGTTATTGCTCATTGGGTCTCCAACTACGATTGTTAAGTCTGCCACTTTTGCTTGTTCCGCAACCGCTTCTTGACGAACCTGTGTAGCTAGACAAATTTCATTATGAACTTCTGTATGAGGGAATTTTTCTTTTACCTTTTCCATAACATGAAGAACATCCCATTGGCTCATAGTTGTTTGGTTGGTAACTACAAGCTTTTCACTATTAAGCTCAAGATTTTCAACATCTTCAACTGTTTGAACAAGATGAACGAAATCAGGTGCAACACCGATTGCTCCTTCTGGCTCCGGATGACCTTTTTTACCAATATAGATAATGTGGTAGTCTTCTGCTGCTTTTTCCTTGATTAAATCATGTGTTCTCGTTACGTCAGGGCAAGTCGCATCAAGAGTAACAAGACCTCTTTCCTTCGCTAATCGTTTCACCTCAGGTGATACACCATGCGCTGTGAAAATGACAGTACCTTCTTTAACTTGATCTAGGATATCTAAACGATTCGATCCATCAAGCGTAATAATTCCTTCTTCCTCAAAGGCATCTGTTACATGTTTATTATGAACAATCATTCCTAATATATAAATGGGTCTAGGTAATGTTTTATCTAAAGCGGCATTTTTAGCAATTACCATCGCATCCACTACACCGTAGCAATAACCGCGCGGTGCAATTTTGATTACTTCCATGCACTTCTCCTCCTCAGGTAATAAATCGGATAGCTTATACCAATCAATCAAATGAGCCTTAGCGAATTTGCGCCCGATTTTTAGGCCCACAGGAAGTGGGTCATAAAGACGTTGCCACAGGAAGTAGCGTATTTAGTCTTTGATCTTACTGCTCGAAAAATTTCCTTTAAAAAATCGTGGCATCCGCCGGAGGCTTAACTTTATTCACTCGTGTTTTGAACCCTAAGCAAAGTTTATACATAATACATCTAGTGGGGACATCTACCGAATAAAGTTTACTGGTACTCTCGTAATCTCGTATTTATTATATCTGAGTATGAAGGATAATACAAAGTGTTTTAAATGTAAAGCTTTGGTACTGATTTTCTAGAACCGGTTGCTTTCGGTTTTTCTTCCTTCTTTTCAAAATCGTCTTCATTAGAAGTTACGTCAGAAAGTGAGATTGTTTCTGTTTTATTATTATCTTTCTTTTCCTCTTCATTTCCTGCATTTTTTATGGCACTGTACATTCTAATCATTGCTGGAATATTTTTCATTAATGGCCCATATTGCTGCACCATTGGAACAACGGATTCTGCCATCTTTAAGGTTTTTTGTACATTACCCATCATTGCACTAAGGTTCGAAGGATTTGCTAAATTTTGAAGTGTACCGGGATTCACTCCTTGTGAAGGATTTAAGAAACCAGACATTCCCCCCATTCCTTGCATCGGATTTGACTTCCCCATTCCAGGGATTAACTTTTTTAAAAGACCGCCTAAACCGGATCTTCCTTGTCCTTGCATTCTTTGCCCTTGCATTCCTTGCATTCCACCGAACATTCCTTGTGGTCGGAAACCATATTGCTGTGGATACATAGATGGTGGCCTTATCTGTCTCATCTGTCTCATCTGGCTCATCTGCCTCATTGGTCTCATTTGGTTCATTGGTTGTCTTGGATAAAACATTTACTTATCCTCCTTTCACATTGTTAAAGGCTAAGTAGTAGGATGAGTTTAGTAATAATACCTTGTTTTTAGGATATGCGAAAAGGCAAATGAATGTTTAATTAAATCGCTCAATTGGGCTTGATTGGTGTTTTTCGATGCTTTCCTTTATAATTAATTGTTAGGTTATATTTGATACATTTAGTGGAATAAAACCTTACTTACAAAATTCATATTTATTTAAATGAGGGATCGTAATGACAGTACAAGATTTTGAACATTTTCAATTTCAGCCTTTTATACTTGAGGCATTAAAGGATATTAAATTTACAAAGCCAACCGAAATTCAAGAACGATTAATACCAAGCATCCAGCGTGGTGAAAGTGCCATTGGCCAGTCGCAAACAGGTACAGGTAAAACCCATGCTTACCTGTTACCAATTATCAATAAGATTGACCCGGAAAGACAAGAGGTACAAGCGGTTATAACAGCACCAACAAGAGAGCTTGCGACCCAAATCCATCAAGAAATTGGCAAGATTACTAAATTTAGTGAAGTAAATCCAATCACAGCAAAGTTATTTGTGGGTGGGACTGATAAGTCACGTGCAATTGAAAAACTAAAAACACAGCCACATATCGTTGTTGGAACCCCTGGAAGAATTAATGATTTAGTGAAGGAGCAGGCCCTTCAGGTTTATACGGCCAATCAAATCGTTGTAGATGAAGCAGACTTGATGCTTGATATGGGATTCATTGAAGATGTTGATCAAATTGCAGCAAGAATGCCAGAAGACCTTCAAATTTTGGTGTTTTCAGCAACAATACCTGAAAAATTAAAGCCCTTTTTAAAAAAATATATGGAAAATCCTCGATTCACCCATGTTGCACCAGAGCAGGCTACAGCTGCAAAGGTCGAACATATTCTTGTTCCACTCCGCCATCGAAACAAGCTAAGTCTGCTAAAGTCCGTGTTGGAGGCGTATAACCCATACTTGGCGATTATTTTTACAAACACAAAAAAAATGGCTGATGTAGTAGCTGATGGCCTAATCGAAAAAGGGATGAAAGTAGGAAGAATCCACGGGGATCTTCCACCTCGTGAGCGAAAAAAGGTCATGAAACAAATTAATTCACTTGATTTTCAATATGTCGTAGCGACGGATTTAGCTGCAAGAGGAATTGATATTGAAGGTGTCAGCCATGTTATCAACTATGAACTGCCTAGTGATCTTGATTTTTACATCCATAGAGTTGGTAGAACGGCAAGAGCGGGATACTCTGGAATTGCTGCAACCATTTATGAACTTTCTGATGAAGATGCAATTGTAAGGCTCGAAAAAATGGGCATTTCTTTTGTAAATATGGATCTCGAAAAGGGTGAATGGGTGCAAATTGGTGAGCGGAATAAACGAAAGGCTCGTAAAAAACAAGTAGATGAGATTGATGAACTTGCGAAAAGTAAGGTGAAAAAGCCTACAAAGGTGAAGCCGGGCTATAAGAAAAAAATGAACAGGGAAATGGAAGATTTCAAAAAGCGCCAAAGAAGATTAAAAAGAAAATAACTGAAATTTATGGTAAAATAGATGTACGGGACTGTTAAAGGGATTGGAGTGTAAAGTATGCTTAAAATAGGCTCACATGTTTCGATGAGTGGCAAAAAGATGCTTCTAGCAGCAAGTGAAGAAGCAGTTTCTTATGGTGCAAATACATTTATGATTTATACTGGTGCACCACAAAATACAAGACGTAAAAAAATTGAAGACTTAAATATTGAGGCAGGACAAGCCCATATGAAGGAAAACGGGATTGATGAAATCGTTGTCCATGCTCCTTATATTATTAATATCGGCAACACCTCAAATCCGGCTACATTTGAACTGGGTGTTAATTTCTTACGTTCGGAAATTGAGAGAACAGAAGCATTAGGAGCAAATCAAATTGTTCTTCATCCAGGTGCACATGTAGGTGCTGGTGCTGAAGCGGGAATCAAGAAGATCATCGAGGGATTAAATGAGGTTCTGATAAAGGACCAAAAAGTACAAATAGCATTAGAAACAATGGCTGGAAAAGGGTCTGAATGTGGAAGGTCTTTTGAAGAACTCGCGCAGATTATTGATGGTGTCACACATAATGACAGGCTATCTGTTTGCTTCGATACATGTCATATACATGATGCTGGTTATGACATTGTGAATGATTTTGATGGGGTACTAGACCAATTCGACAAATTGGTTGGCCTAGATCGAATTAAAGTTCTTCATATTAATGACAGCAAAAATGAAAAAGGTGCTGGAAAAGACCGTCACGAAAATATTGGATTTGGAAAAATTGGATTTAAGGCAATTAATTATATTGTCCATCATCCATCTCTTGAAAATGTCCCTAAAATTCTAGAAACACCATATGTTGGGGAAGACAAAAACAATAAGAAAGCTCCATATAAGTTTGAAATTGAGATGATTCGAAAGGGATCATTTGATGAGGGCTTATTAGAGGAAATTATGAATCAATAATATATTGAAAAAAGCTGTCTAGTGTTGACAGCTTTTTTCAACCCGTAAATTTGATAAACAATTGGTTTAATTTTCTAGCAACCTCAGGACTTGTTATCTGGGCAATTTCTCTTAATAATTGATTTTTTTCATCCGGATTAAAGATATTGATATTTTTCTTTTTTCGAATCAATTTTAACACATTTGTTGCTTGAGACTTGGATACATATATATCGTATTGTTTCCCATACATTACTAAGTCATCCGGTGATAAGGTTTTTAATTTTTGGTTAATGATTTGCTGATAAATATTCATATTTACAAACTTCACCTTCCTCACGTTAGTCTATTTCAACACGAAAAGGTGTGTGCATAAACAATCTAGAAAAGCCAATACTTTTTCGAATTGGAGTGATGAGATGATTAGAGAGCATAAAAAGGAGAGGGTTTCACATATCATATTTCGTATGATTATGATTATTGTTGGTGCAGCTTTTGCTGCCGCATCGATTGAACTTTTCTTAATTCCCAATAAAATTATTGATGGTGGAATCATAGGTATTTCGTTAATTGTGGATTATTTAACACCGAGCTATATTTCATTTGGTTTTCTTGTTGTCATCTTTAACTTACCATTTATGTATTCAGGGTATAAACAAATCGGTAAGACTTTTATGTGGTCTACCATCCTAGGGATTGTAGCGTTAGCTATCATTGAAACCTTACTTCACTATATTCAGCCTTTTGATATTGAACCAATCCTCGCTGCTGTATTTGGAGGTCTTCTTCTTGGTACAGGAGTTGGTCTTGTCATCCGTAATGGCGGGTCAATGGATGGAACGGAAATTTTATCGATTATTTTAACGAAAAAGCTACCGTTCTCTGTTGGGGAATTTGTGATGTTTATCAATGTATTTATTTTTGCAATAGCAGGTTTTGTTTTTGGTATTGAATCTGCGATGTATTCCGTATTAGCCTATTACATTGCATTTAAAACAATTGATACCGTTGTAGAAGGGCTAGATGAAACAAAGGCTGCGATTATCGTTTCAGAGCAATTTAATGAGATATCAGATGCCATCTTACACCGGCTTGGTCGTGGAACAACAAAGCTAAAAGGCAGAGGTGGATATACGGACGAAGAAAAGGAAGTTGTTTATGTTGTTGTCACAAGACTTGAGGTAACGAAACTGAAAGTAATCATTCAAGAAGTTGATCCAAATGCCTTTATAACAATTATGGATACCCATGAGGTAAGAGGTGGTCGCTTTAAATCTGCTGTACACTAAAAAGTGATTAACTCTTTTTCAAAAAGCACTGTTAACAAACAGGTTTTTTTAAAAAGGGTTAATTTTTTTCGCGTTATCAATTATCTTTACTTTATAAAATCCATCCTGTATACTTCATAAAGTATAAATCGTAATGATTCTTAATAAGATTAAAATAAACAATATAAATAAGGTGATAACTTGAAACAGTCAAATTCGGTATTGACGATAAAGGATCTTTCCTTTCGATATGATGAACAAACCGTATTAGAAAACATCAATTTAGTTGTCCCCAAAAGTTCGTTCTTAGCGATAGTTGGACCTAATGGTTCTGGTAAAACAACATTGCTAAAAAGTATCCTAGGACTTGTAAAACTTCAAAAAGGGACAATTGAAATATTTGGAACACCCATTTCGAAATTTAAAGATTGGCCAAAAATTGGATTTGTATCTCAAAAAGCCAATAGCTTTAACTCTGGATTTCCGGCAACAGTATTTGAAGTTGTGTCAAGTGGATTGACAGCAAAGCTTGGGTTGTTTCATTTTTTAAAGCATGAACAAAAGAAAAAAATTATCGAAGCCCTTCAATCGGTTGGAATGGAAAAATTTTTATATCGAAACATTGGCGAGCTTTCAGGAGGGCAACAGCAGCGTATTTTCATCGCAAGGGCCCTTGTGAGTGAACCAGAACTTCTAATCCTTGATGAACCTACAGTAGGGGTTGATGCTAAGACGGTTCAAACTTTTTACCATATGCTCGAAGACATTAATAAGAATAAGGGAATTACATTGATTTTAGTCACCCATGATGTTGGGACGATTTCGGAAAAGGTATCCCAAGTCGCATGTTTGAATAAGTATCTTCACTTCCATGGAAGTGCTGAAGAATTTGAACATGTTCAGGACCAGGATTTATCCCAATTTTATGGTCATTCACTTCAAGTAATTACCCATGAACATAACCATGGGAAGGTGAAATGATGCTGTCAGACATTTTTCAATATGAATTTTTACAAAATGCATTCTTAAGTGGTTTGCTGATTGGGTTGATTGCACCATTGCTTGGTGTTTTTATTGTGGTAAGACGGCTATCACTTATTGCAGATGCCCTAAGTCATGTGACATTAGCAGGAATTGCAGCTAGTCTTTTACTTGAAAGGAAGCTAGGACTAACTCAGCCAATTAATCCTATATACATGGGGATGACCTTTTCAGTTGCTGGTTCTCTCTTTATTGAACGTTTAAGAACGGTATACAAGCATTATCAAGAGCTTGCAATTCCGATCATATTATCTGGTGGTATTGGTTTAGGTGTTATTTTTATTTCTCTTGCAGACGGTTTTAACACCGATTTATTTAATTATTTATTCGGAAGCTTGAGTGCAATTAGTCGTTCAGATTTATGGACCATTCTTGGGATATCGGTGCTTGTGATATTAATTATCATATTTCTATATAAGGAATTATTTCTTTTATCATTTGATGAGGAACATGCAGCTGTTTCAGGAATTAATGCAAAAACGATCCACTTTATTTTTATTGTGACAGTGGCATTAGTTATTGCTGCTTCCATGAGGATTGTCGGTATATTATTAGTATCTTCCTTAATGACATTACCGGTTGCGGCAGCGATTCGGATTGCAAAAGGCTTTAAACAAACGATTATTCTTTCGGTCGTATTCGGTGAATTAGCTGTCATTTTTGGATTATTACTTTCTTATTATCTTGATTTGGCTCCTGGAGGAACCATCGTTGTACTAGCAATCATGATTCTTTTAGGTGCAATTAGCTGGAAAAAATGGTGGAAAGGAAGAGCAGCATGAATGTATCTGAAGCTATGCAATTAATGAAGGATAAAGGCTTTAAACATACAGGCAAAAGGCAGGAAATGCTTGAGCTATTTTCTATTTCGGATAAATATTTAACCGCAAAGGATGTGTTGGACAGGTTAAAGGGACACTATCCAGGACTGAGCTTTGACACGATTTACCGAAACCTTTCTTTATTTGTGGATCTCGGCATTTTGGAAATGACAGAGCTAACAGGTGAAAAACATTTCCGCTTTACCTGTGGTGGGAGTCACCATCACCATCATTTTATTTGCTTAGAATGTGGAAAAACGAAGGAAATTGAATCATGTCCGATGGATAAAGTTTTCGACAATTTATCAGGTTATGATGTAACCGGTCATAAATTTGAAATTTATGGATCATGCCCGGAATGTAGGGTTTAAGGTTTTCGATTTAAAAGCACTAATGGTTCTATAGTCAATGATTAACAATTATATTTTACCCTCCTTTCACTCATACTATAAATGCTCCTTACCCATAAGGAAAGCGAGGGATAAGCATGGCAGAACAAGATAATAACGTAAGAAATTCTCAAGACAATAATGATTTTGATTACTACGTTGATCCAAACATAGGTGCAAATGCTGACTCAAGCTATAATGAGGAAACGGCAGCAGAGGTTGCCGCTCCAATCAATTATGGAACCACAAATCGTGAGGCGAACAACAATGTAGGAGATAATACGCAAGATAGAGCAGGTGGCGCAGGTTTAGGCTGGTTAGCTCTTGCTTTATCAATTATTTCCTTATTCGTAATGCCTGTATTATTAGGAGCAGCAGGTATTATTATCGGATTCATTGCACGCCGACGTGGAGCAACTGGTTTAGGAGCATGGGCAATCGGGATCGGTGCTGTATCGATTATCGTAGGCATCTTCATCCTCCCATTCTTTTAACAAATAATTGGAAATAAAAAACAAGCCCGACACTCTAAGTGTGCCGGGCTTGTTTTATTATTTTTGTTCAGCAGCTTGTTTTGCGTAATATTCTTCAGCAAGCTTGTCTATTTCCTTTTTCAATTCTTCTACCATTGTTTCCTCAGGTACCTTACGAACGGTTTTACCGTGACGGAAAAGTAGTCCTTCTCCTCTTGCACCTGCAATACCGATATCAGCCTCTTTAGCCTCTCCAGGGCCATTAACCGCACAGCCTAATACTGAAACCTTAATTGGGGCTTTAATAGTTGAAATATATTCTTCAACTTCATTTGCGATTTTGATAAGGTCAATTTCGATTCTCCCACATGTTGGACATGAAATTAAAGTTGCTGCATTAGCCGCTAAACCAAATGATTTTAGTAATTCGCGTGCAACTTTAATTTCCTCAACAGGGTCTGCACTTAGTGAAATACGTAATGTATTTCCAATACCCATACTTAAAATAGCACCTAAACCGGCAGCACTTTTGACTGTTCCAGAGAAAAGTGTTCCAGATTCAGTAATACCTAAGTGAAGAGGGTAATCGAATGCCTGTGCTGCTTTTTCATATGCTTCAATCGCAAGTGGTACACTGGAAGCCTTCATTGACACGATAATGTCATGGAAATCAAGGTCCTCTAAGATTTTAATATGGTGTAATGCACTTTCAACCATTCCGTCTGCAGTAGGGTACCCATATTTATCAAGGATACGCTTCTCTAATGAACCAGCGTTTACCCCAATACGAATTGGAATTCCTTTTTCCTTTGCTGCTTTAACAACAGCTTCAACCTTTTCTTTACGACCGATGTTACCAGGGTTAATCCGAATTTTATCGGCTCCTCCCTCAATCGCTTTTAAGGCTAATTTATAATCGAAATGAATATCAACTACGAGAGGAATTGAAATTCTTTTTTTGATTTCTGATATCGCATTCGCTGCACGTTCATCAGGACATGCAACACGAACAATTTGACATCCTGCTTCTTCAAGACGTTTGATCTCAGCAACAGTTGCCTCAACATCATGTGTCTTTGTGGTGGTCATACTTTGAATTACTACCTCATTATTACCACCAATCGTTAAATTACCAACCTTTACAGGACGTGTTTTTGTACGATGGATGATTTCACTCACGAATATCGCTCCTTTAAATATCAAATGCGCCTTGGCGTATTTTGCGCCCAGATTTTTTCGAGCATGCTCGAAAGTTTCCATTGAAAATCGCATGTCTCCGCCGGAGGCTTACTTTATTCTGCGAGTCTTTTGCAGAATAAAGTTGAACCTATTTAATCACTTATTTAAGAGTAATCCTTTATTAGAAAAATATCTAGTCTAAAGAATCATTTACTTGCCTATTTTACAGTTGAATCAAAAAATTGACAAGAAAAGACCATTATTCATTTGTATATAGTGGGAATTTATAGGTTTTTCCAATTTGGAGAAGCTCGGCTTTACTATCAGGGTTAAGCTCTTCAAAATCCATAATGACAGTTTCTATGGAGGAAATCTGCTTCCCTTCATTCACTTTTTCAACAATTGATAATAAAGTGTCCCCGGCCTTTACTGTAATTTCCTTGAATGGGTTACTTGGAGTTATGGCAACTACCTCTGTTGCTTCTATTGTTTCATTTTTTGCAACTGGTAGAGTTCCAAATCTTACATCATAATAAATAATAAATAAAATAAAAATAATTGCTAGGAATGCAAAGAATCGCTTCATCTCCATAACCTCCGCTAGGTCTACTTAATAAAGAATATGATTGACATACATTTATATTCCTAAAAATAATAGAAAAAGTATAAAATTTAATAGGGAAGCTAGAATTACATACAGGGAGGTTTAGTACATGGGATTTCTAATGTGGACGATTATTATTGTAATGTTTGTAATTGCCTTTGTTGGGCTTGTCTATCCAATCATTCCGAGTGTACTCTTTATTGCCGGCGGCTTTTTGGTGTATGGATTTTTTCAAGGCTTTGATTCCTTGCCAATTTGGTTCTGGTTAATCGAAGGGTTGTTTCTCCTTCTATTATTAGGGGCAGATTACGCAACCAATTTACTAGGAGTGAAAAAGTATGGTGGAAGCAAGGCTGCTGTTTGGGGAAGTACAATTGGGCTTCTTGTTGGACCCTTTGTGATTCCGGTTTTTGGTATTATCATCGGTCCATTCCTTGGAGCTTTTCTAGCAGAATTACTTGTACATAAAAAGGATCTAAAGGATGCTTTTAAAAGTGGTATTGGCTCCCTCATTGGTTTTCTTAGTGGTGTACTTGCAAAAGGGGTCATTCAAGCCATTATGATTATTTATTTTTTATTTGTAGTTTTTTGAGGATAACTTCTTCTTTTCAAGGGAACTATAAAATCTGGTGTTGGTGTATTACTTAATAACAGAGCGTTTTATTTGAAAGATTATACTAATTTTGGTAATCTAACAAGTGAGGGCTAATGAAAGCGAATTCGTTTTCAAAGGGTTCAATATTACATATATTTTTAAGGAGGAATTTACCATGGCATACGAATTACCACAATTACCTTATGCTTATGATGCATTAGAACCACACATTGACAAGGAAACAATGAACATTCACCACACTAAGCACCACAACACTTACATTACTAATGTAAACAATGCGATTGCTGGTAAAGCTGATTTAGAAGGTAAATCAGTTGAAGAACTAGTTTCTAATCTTGATGCTGTTCCAGAAGATATCCGTACAGCAGTAAGAAACAATGGTGGTGGGCATGCAAACCACAGCTTATTCTGGACTATTCTTTCTCCAAATGGTGGCGGTGAGCCAACTGGCGAATTAGCTGAAGCTATCAACAGCAAATTCGGAAGCTTTGAAGCATTCAAAGACGAGTTCTCTAAAGCAGCTACAACTCGTTTCGGTTCTGGTTGGGCTTGGTTAGCTGTTAACAACGGTGAGCTTGAAGTAACAAGCACTCCAAACCAAGACTCTCCATTAATGGAAGGAAAAACTCCAATTCTTGGATTAGATGTTTGGGAGCATGCTTACTACCTAAACTATCAAAACCGTCGTCCTGATTACATTTCTGCATTCTTCAATGTAGTAAATTGGGAAGAAGTAGCAAACCGTTACAACTCAGGAAAATAATGATGACTAAAGCCAGTGGATTCGTCCACTGGCTTTTTGTCTGCTGTTTTTTAGTGCTTAGCATACGTCCCACTTAGTGTTTTTCTAAGTATATCTCCTTTTTTTTATCACACAATAATGAGTGTAGATAAAAAAGGGGAGTCAGCAAATGTTTCGTTTTAAAAAGGTACTCGGTGATGTACCCATACACAGGGATTTAATTTTGTTACTTGTCATTGGTGGATTATATGCACTAAGTATCGCTTTATCAAACACATTCGTGAACGTATATTTATGGAAGCAGTCAGGAGATTTTAAAGATTTAGGCTTATATAATTTAGCAGTTGTCGTCCTACAGCCTTTAACTTTTATCCTTGCGGGTAGGTGGGCAAAAAAAATAGATAGAGTGATTGTACTAAGGCTTGGAGTTTCATTCTTAGCCATTTTTTATATCACTGTTTTATGGATTGGTGAAAATGCTTCACACTATTTATTAATTTTAGGAGCGCTGCTTGGGATAGGTTATGGATTTTACTGGCTAGCCTTTAATGTCTTAACCTTTGAAATTACAGAACCTGAAACGCGAGACTTTTTCAACGGATTTTTAGGATTGCTTGGTTCGTTTGCTGGAATGATTGGTCCTATTGCAGCGGGAATCATCATTTCTTCAATGGAAAGCTTTACTGGCTATACCGTCATTTTTGGAATATCCTTAGGGTTGTTTGCCGGTGCAGTTGTGCTAAGCTTTTTCTTAAAAAGGCGAAGTGCCGAAGGGGATTTTGTTTTCAGACGAATTCTTAACGAACGAAAAAATAATTCAAATTGGAAGAATATCCTACATGCACATTTTTTCCAAGGAATTCGTGAAGGGACATTTGTGTTTGTCATCTCCGTATTTGTATTCGTTGCAACCGGGAGCGAGCTAGCTTTAGGGAAATTTGGTTTAATTAATTCAGCCGTATCCTTTTTGTTTTATTTCTTAGCAACGAGGTTAATCAAAAAGAAAATGCGCAAAAAAGCAATTCTTGTTGGTGGTTTAATGGTTTATCTTGCTATATTTGCGATTCTTTTTGATGTAACCTATGCAAGGCTGATTTTATATGGTGTAATTATTGGGGCTGCATATCCAATTTTGCTTGTTCCATATAATTCTTTAACCTATGATGTAATTGGCAAAGGGTGGAACGCAAAAGAGATGAGGATCGAATATGTAGTCGTTAGGGAAATCTATTTAAATCTCGGTAGGATTTTATCCATTGTACTATTCCTATTCGCAGTCACATTCTTTGATGAAAAACAAAGCATTCCAATTCTTCTAGCCGTGGTCGGTGCAGGTCATGTACTACTTTATTTTCCAATCAGACGAATTAAAACTCTCGATGCAGCTGGTGCAGTTCAATCAAAATCGGCTGCAAACCGAAAACTAATCGAAGGCGAAGGTGGCTCGACTGCCTAACTTGATTCAGCATGCGCTGAATCAAGTTCCCTCCGGTGCCTCAGATTTTCAGAGGAAGTTTCGAGAAAGCTCGGAAAATCTGGGCGGCAAATACGCAAGGCGTATTTGATTTAGCATTTTTTATCATGGAAAAAAGTTTGAGTTTCTTTTACAATAGAAGATAAAGGCACCTAGCCTGGCTAGGTGTTTTTTTATTCATAAGAATCAGTGCAATGATAAAATTAGTAATAGGAAAAAATAAAGGTAGTTGATGATAATGATTAAAAAGAAAAAATCACATGTTCCCTTCCGTCTTAATATGTTATTTTTTGCTGTCTTTTTACTTTTTTCAGCCCTAATATTGCGACTTGGGGTTGTTCAAATTGTTCACGGTGAGAAATTTCAAAAGGAAGTAGATAAGACAGAAAATGATACTGTAAATCTTCCTGTACCACGTGGTAAGATTTATGACAAAAATGGAAATGTCATAGTTGATAATAAAGCTTTAAATGCCATCACGTACACTAGGGCTAGGGGGACAAAGCAAGAAGAAGTATTAAAGGTTGCAGAAACACTTGCGACACTTATTGAAATGAAGCCGGACAAAGTGAAAGAGCGTGATCTAAAGGACTTTTGGATGCTTAAACATCCAGATGAAGCAAAAGAAAAGGTAAAGCAAGAATTGGAGAAAATAGAAGATGGGGAACTTGAATTATCAAATAAAGAAATTTATAAACTTCAAATTGAACGAATAACCGAAAAAGACATTAATCAGATTACCGAAGCCGAGCTAGAAGTAGCTGCTATCTTCCGAGAAATGACAAAGGGCTACGCACTTGTTCCGCAAATTGTAAAAAATGAGGATGTTACATCAGAGGAATATGCTGTTGTTAGTGAAAATCTTGAAAATTTACCAGGTGTCAATACCACAACGGATTGGATAAGAGATTATAAATTTGATAACACTTTAAAAACAATCCTTGGCAGAATCTCTGATACTGATGAAGGACTACCAAATGATAAACTGGATTATTATTTAGCCAGAGGCTACAACCGAAATGACCGTGTTGGATTGAGTTATTTAGAGGCACAATATGAATCTGTGTTGCATGGTCAGAAGGCCAAAGTAGAATATGTTATCAAAGGGAATGCCGTTCAAGAAACAATTGTAAAATCTGAAGGTCAAAGAGGTAGTGACCTTGTTCTAACCATTGATATGGAGCTTCAACAAGCTGTTGAACAAATTATAGAAGATCAGATGTTAGCCCATAAACAGATGAATGGGACACAATATCTTGACCGTGCATTTGTCGTCATGATGAACCCCAATACAGGCGAAATTTTAAGTATGGCTGGAAAGGTTTATACAAGAGGGGAAGACGGCACAATGGAGTTTCAGGATTATGCATTAGGTACAATGAACGCTGCCTATGAAATGGGATCTGCTGTCAAAGGTGCCACTATGTTAACAGGATATGATACGGGTGTAATTGATATTGGTTCTATGTACTATGATTCACCAATGAAAATTGGAAGAGAAGGCTCTCTAAAGGGATCTTGGAAAACTTTAGGACCGACGAATGATCTAAAAGCACTTGAAATGTCATCGAACGTATATATGTTTAGGACGTTCCTTGATTTAGCTGGTGGAAATTATGTTTATGGCCAACCTATTTCCATTGATTATGATGCCTTTCGGACTGTTAGAAATTATTTCGGTCAGTTTGGTTTAGGTGTAAAGACAGGAATTGATTTACCTGGAGAAGCTACAGGAGTTTTAGGATCTGATCTTAATGCTGGTTTCCTTATGGACTTAGGGATTGGCCAGTACGATACGTATACAACCTTACAATTAGCACAGTATGTGTCCACGATTGCGAATGATGGATATAGAATGCAACCTAAGATAGTAAGAGAAATTCATCAACCAACGTTGGAAGAAAATGAGTTAGGTCCAATTCAACAGCCATTTGAACCAACCGTTTTAAACAAACTTGATATAGATCAGAAATATTTTGATAGGGTTCAACAAGGATTTAAACTAGTTTTTCAAGGATCTGGAGGTACAGCTCGGAGTACATTTGCGGGTAAACCATATAACGCTGCTGGAAAAACAGGTTCCGCCCAATCGTTTATCAAGGGTGTGGAAGCAGTAAATAGTACACTTGTTGGTTATGCACCATTTGATAATCCAGAGGTAGCTTTCGCTGTAGTCATCCCATACGCATATTATGGAAACACATCCCATACGATGAACAATAAAGTTGGGGAAGCAATATTAGACAAATATTTTGAACTAAAAGAAAAGAGAGCAACGCAACCACAACAAATATCAGATACACCAGATGAAGATTCACAGCAAGAAACACCAGAGAATGAAGCCCAAACTGAAGAAACTGAATCATAATCAAGTTAAGCCTAGCGATTTCGTTAGGCTTTTTTCTATACAATTAAATGGATTTAACATCGACAAAAAAAGGGTAAATTCATCATTTTACGCAAATTTACAAAACCTTTACATTCAATTCATACGAGATTAATAGAATGAGATTATTCTAATCATGTAAGACAAAGCAAGTCAAAAGCAAGACAAACTCACTCTTAGGGGGAATAAAGGAAATGAAACGCATTAAGTTTTTAGGTTTAGCAATGATTACTTTCGCACTGCTTGTATTAGCAGCATGTGGTGGAAATGAAGGCAGCACAGAAAAAGAAGAACCTCAAACAGGAAGCGAAACTGAAAGTGCTGAATTAGAAGGCAGCGTAGTAATTGATGGATCTGGAACAGTATTTCCTTTCATGTCTAAAATGGCAGAAAATTATATGTTAAATGAACAAGAAGGTGTATCAGTAGAAGTAAGTCGCGCTGGAACAAGTGCAGGATTCAAAAAGTTCTTAGTTGAAGAAGGCGGAACAGACTTTAACGACGCATCACGTGTAATTAAAGATGAAGAAGCAGCAACTGCTGAAGAGCTAGGAATTGATGTAAAAGAATTAAAGGTAGCTCTTGATGGACTAACATTCGTTGTACATCCTAACAACGATTGGGCAGAAGAACTAACTCAACAAGAAGTAATTGATATTTTCCTTGCAAGTGCTGGTAAAACAAATTGGTCAGATGTTCGTGAAGGTTTCCCAAGTGAGCCAATTAAAGCTTACGGACCAAATGAAAACCACGGTACGTATGAATTCTTCTGGGAAAACATTTTAGATGAGCAAGATTTAAGAGCTGATGCAAATCTACAACAAGAATACTCTACATTAGTAGATTTAGTATCTAAGGATGAAAATGCAATTGGGTTCTTTGGTTATGGTTATGCAGTAAACAACAAAGACAAAGTTAAAATTGTGAAAATTGATTTTGGTAACGGTCCTATAGAACCAAGTACAGATACAATTAGTGAAGATGGTGACTACGCTCCATTTACAAGACCAGTATTTACTTACCTAAATGTAAATATGGCGAAAGAAAAGCCACAAGTATTAGACTATGCAATCTACACAATGAAAAATGCAGCTGAAGTAGCAGCAGAAACTGGATTCGCTCCACTTCCAGAAGATGAATTACAAAAGGTAGTTGGAGAATTAGAAGGTTTAAAATAAAAATTTTAAATTGAAGATGAGAGCAGCTTTGCTCTCATCTTCAACCTAGTTATAGATAGAAAAAATAATTTTGGTCTTTATAAATCCTGAAATGGATTGAAGGGAGTTTGTCATGAAGGAAGGTTCTAAAGCTTTAAATGTACGCGAGCTGATTGCTAAAAATAAAAGCAATAAAAGTATGAACTCATTGATTGAAAAAGTAATTCCGAAAGGATTGCTTTTAATTGCGATTATCTCCATATTAACTACAATTGGTATCGTCTTTACACTTCTTTTTGAAACATTCGAATTTTTTAAACGTGTACCGTTTCTCGATTTCTATACTGGTACCGTCTTAAAACCCCTCGGTGACAATGCTCAGTTCGGGGTTTTACCTCTAATAACAGGAACAGTTATTTCATCGACTATAGCAATGTTTGTCGCAATTCCAATCGGTTTGATGTCAGCTATTTATTTAAGTGAATATGCTTCAGACCGAGTTAGAAGAATTTTAAAGCCAATTCTAGAAATTCTTGCAGGAATTCCGACGATTGTCTATGGTTTCTTTGCATTAACGTTCATGACGCCTCTATTACAATTTATTATTCCTGGTCTTGAACCGACCAATATTCTCAGTCCAGGTATTGTAATGGGAATAATGATCATTCCAATGGTCGCCTCTCTTTCGGAGGATGCAATGAGCTCAGTTCCAAATTCCATGAGAGAAGGAGCACTTGGTCTTGGCTCAACAAAGCTTGAAGTAACCTGGAAGGTTGTTATTCCTGCTGCAATGTCTGGAATCATAGCTTCTTTTGTTCTGGGTATATCCAGAGCAATTGGTGAAACCATGATTGTTACTCTTGCAAGTGGAAGTACTAAAAACTTTACGTTTGATCTTACTCAATCAATGCAAACAATGACTTCTTATATTGTTGAAGTCAATAGTGGTGATGCACCTGCTGGATCAACTTTATATTATAGTTTATATGCTGTAGCTATTACACTATTCGTATTTACATTAGTTATGAACTTACTTGCACAATATATTTCTCGCAAGTTTAAGGAGGAATATTAAAATGAAATATGTAAATGCAGAACAGGTGCAAAAGAAACTTAATACACGTTTAACAATAAATAAAATTGCAAAAACCGTATTTTTAATCTCAATACTTTTTAGTTTAGTCGTTTTATTAATCCTTTTTTATCGTGTCATTTCCCAAAGTCTTGGTTGGATCGACCTTCAATTTTTAACAAATAAATTATCAACTGTTGCTGAAAATGCTGGGGTTATGGGCGCAATTCTTGGAACCCTTTGGTTAATGATCGTTGTAGCTCCAATTACACTTCTTCTTGGTGTTGGAACAGCTATTTATCTTGAAGAGTATGCTACAAAAGGGCGCCTTCAACGCTTTATTCAAACAAATATTTCTAACCTTGCAGGTGTTCCTTCAATCGTATTTGGAATTTTAGGATTAACTGTTTTTGTTCGTGGATTTGGATTAGGAAATATTGTATTAGCTGGTGGACTCACAATGTCACTATTGGTACTTCCTATCGTTGTTGTGGCAAGTCAAGAAGCAATTCGTGCTGTTCCTAACTTTTTACGTGAAGCTTCATACGGAATGGGAGCTACAAAATGGCAAACGATTAAAAATGTTGTATTACCAGCGTCGTTACCGGGAATTTTAACAGGAGTTATTTTGGCTCTTTCTAGAGCAGTTGGTGAAACAGCTCCATTAACCGTGCTCGGAATTCCGGCACTATTAATGCCATTTCCAGATAGTATTTTTGACAAGTTCACAGTACTGCCAATGCAAATTTATTATTGGACACTTGATTCTGCACTTGTTGCTGAATACGCAAATCTAGCAGCAGCAGCAATTGTTGTTTTGTTAATCATCTTATTTTTAATGAATTCAATCGCAATTCTGATTCGAAATAAGTTCCAAAGAAGGTTCTAACTGATTTTTGCAGAAGCCGCCACTTCTGCAAAAAAAGTTAAAGCCTCCGGCGGATGCCACGATTTTTCAAAGGGAATTTTCGGGCGCAAATACGCCAAGGCGCATTTGATGTTTAATTGAAGGGGAGAAACTCAAACGATGACATTTAAAGTAGTTACTAATAATAATATAAATTTAGATCAAACTGATAAGAAAATTGTTTATGATACAAAGGATTTAAACCTTTGGTATGGAGAAGACCATGCGTTAAAAAATATTAACTTTCCTATATATGAAAACGAAGTGACGGCGATCATTGGGCCGTCAGGATGTGGAAAATCAACCTATATTAAAACATTAAACCGTATGGTTGAACTAGTACCGATTGTACGAATTTCCGGAGAGATTTTATATAAAGAAAGAAATATTTTTGATAAGACTTATAAAGAAGAAGAGCTTCGAACAAAGGTTGGAATGGTTTTCCAAAAGCCAAATCCGTTTCCAAAATCCATTTACGACAATATTGCCTATGGTCCTAGAATCCACGGAATTCGAAATAAAAAGGTGCTTGATGAAATTGTAGAAAAAAGCTTACGAGGTGCAGCCATTTGGGATGAAGTAAAAGACCGACTTAATGAGAATGCATATGGTCTATCAGGCGGACAGCAACAAAGAATTTGTATTGCTAGATGTTTAGCAATCGAACCAGATGTTATACTAATGGATGAGCCAACTTCTGCCCTTGACCCGATCTCAACATTAAAAATTGAAGAACTAGTTCAAGAACTGAAAAAAGACTTTAGTATCATTATCGTTACACATAACATGCAACAAGCAGCACGAATCTCTGACAGAACAGCATTTTTCCTTAGTGGGGAAGTCATCGAATATGCAAAAACTGATAAAATGTTCTCAAACCCATCTGACAAGCGCACAGAAGACTATATCACAGGTCGTTTCGGGTAAAAAAATAGATAAGGGGAGTAGTGTATGTCCATACGCACAACGCTAGATAAAGATTTAGATCGCCTTAAAGAATTACTAATTGAAATGGTAAATTTATCAAAAACAGCTGTAGGAAAATCAGTCCAATCACTTTCAGAGCAAAATATCGAAATGGCTGAGAAAATCATTGAAGAAGACGCAAAAATTAATGAGTTAGAAGAGCAAATCAATAACCTGATCATTCTACTAATCGCTCAACAACAGCCGGTGGCATCTGATCTCCGTACTATTATCGCTGGATTGAAAATTTCAAATGATGTTGAGCGAATCGGGGACCTAGCTGTAAATATCGCAAAATCCGTTATCCATATTGGAGACGGCCCATTAATTAAGCCAATTGTTGATATTCCTAAAATGGCTGATATGGCTTTAGACATGTTAAATAACGTAATCAAAGCCTATATTGAAAAAGATATCGAATTAGCGATTACAACAGCTAAGACCGATGACGAGGTCGATGCTTTATATGGTAAAATTCTCAAAGAACTACTTGAATTAATGCCAAGTAAACCAGATTCATTCAATCAGATCACTCAGTTATCCTTTGTTTCCCGTAATATCGAACGGATAGCAGACCATACAACAAATATGTCAGAGCATATCATTTATATGGTAAAAGGAAAGAATGTCGATTTAAATGCTTAACGAAAAAACTCAAGCCAATCATAGGCTTGAGTTTTTTAAGTAGTTAAATAGTAAATAGCTCCATAAATAATGGTTGATATGATCAATCCGATTGCGATTCCTCGTAATAAATATTTATCCATTACATGAGCCCCATTTTCTTTGCTTGTTCTAGGATGAGTCGAACTTCTTCAACTGGCAAATTTGTTTTTTTTCCGATTTCCTCGTAGCTCAAACCTTTATCATATAAAGATAAAATGGAAGTATTTGATAAAGACATTGCACTTGTTGGCGGTCCTATTTCATCATCAATGTCATTTGTGAGTAGTTCTTCCTCTAAGATCCTCATTTTTTTCTTTAATAGATACGTTTCCTGAATCACAGAAAGCGAAAGTTGATCTATTTCTTCTTGCACCATTTTTATCCGATCCTTACCATAAAAGGAGATGACAAGAAGAAGAATTGCGATACCTAATAAAATAATAAATGCGTATTCCATATCTTCACTCCATTCCATAACTAATCTTATCGTAACTTACTAGCGTGGACAACACTTTGTATACCTGTTAATTGTATTTTGATATAGTGATCAGAATTTCTTTCTCACCAAAAAAAGGACTGGAATTTTGAATAGTTAAGTGGTATGATAGGTAAGTCTGATTAATGCTTTATATGTTTGGAGGGAAATAATCATGCGTGTTAAAATCACTTTAGCTTGTACTGAAACTGGTGATCGTAATTATATTACAAAGAAAAATAAGCGAAACAACCCTGACCGTCTTGAACTTAAGAAATATAGCCCAAGACTTAAAAAGGTTACTCTACACCGCGAAACAAAGTAACAGTAGGAAAGAAATTTCCTACTGTTTTTTTATATAATAAAAGCGATGATTTGAGGGAGGCGAATAAGTTGAAAACGAAACAGGACCTGAGAAAAGCGATAATGGGGACTTTACGTTCGATTGATAAAAATACTTTAGATAAATGGTCGAAGGAAATTACAAAACAAGTCCTTTCTTTACGAGAGTGGGTAAACGCGAAGACAATTGGCATTACAATCTCCGGGGAGTATGAGGTAAATACGAAATACTTGATTGAGAAAGCGTGGGAATCAAAGAAACGAGTGGCTGTTCCAAAATGTCATCCAAAGACAAAAACGATGTCATTCCGTGAAATTACATCATTTTCACAGTTGGAGGTGGTCTATTATGGGCTACAAGAGCCAATTGAAGAACAAACACGAGAAATCTTACATAATGAAATGGATGTATTAATTGTCCCTGGCCTATGCTTTGCAACAAACGGATACCGACTTGGCCACGGCGGTGGGTATTATGATCGGTATTTAACGGAATATAAGGGGAACACCCTTTCATTAGCATTTCCAAAGCAACTTGTTGAGAAAATACCACTTGAGCCATTTGATATTCCTGTGCAGAAAATCGTGACAAATTCAAAGGTTATTGATGCTCATGATTAATCTCTTTATCCAAATTATTGCTACCGTAGTTGTAGCAGTTTCAGGTTATAAAAAAAAATCATTAACAATTAGTGGAGCGGTAGGGACGATTATTGTTGGAAGTGCCGTGTCGATTGGTTTCGGATATCGGGGTTTGCTTTTATTAGGTGTCTTTTTTGCAAGTTCTAATTTTTGGAGTAAGTTCAAGGCTGAAAAAAAGGAAAGTCTCAAACATAAAGTGGCAAAAGGTGAGCAACGTGATATGGTTCAAGTCTTTGCCAATGGTGGTGTTGCTGCATTTGCCGGTTTAATGTTTGCGTGGACTGATTCATTCATATGGCTATTTTTATTTATTGGATCCATCGCAGCTGCAACCGCCGATACTTGGGCTTCCGAAATTGGGCCTCTTAGTAAGAAACAGCCAATCCTCCTTACGAAAATGAAACGGGTGGATGCAGGAACATCAGGGGCAATTTCAGTATTAGGAACGATTGCTGGCTTCTTAGGCTCACTTCTCATTAGCATCATTTCATTTTTAGTTTGGCCAGAACTATCAGTTATTCTGTTAGTCGGACTTACATTGGTCGGTTTCTGTGGCAATTTAATTGATACAATCATGGGAGCAACCGTTCAAGTCGTATATAAATGCTCAGTTTGTGGAATGGAAACGGAAAAAGGGGTCCATTGTGGACGGGAAACAAACTATCTCAAGGGTTTTCAATTTTGCAATAATGATGTTGTGAATTTTATCTCAATCCTCCTTGCTTCTGGACTTGGGACATATTTCCTTTCATTTTTACAAGGATAAAATGAAAGGGATAATCAAAAAGTATATCTAGGAGGGATAAAAAATGTTGAGCTTATTGACCCGAATAGCTTTACTTTTTGGAGCGATTTATGCTGTCTACAGGTACCGTTATCGCATTTTTAATCGCGTGTTTGGTAACCCGGCAGTTCGACGTGTCTTTATCAGTTCGTCGATGAAACTCCCATTTATTCGAAATAGAATGATACACCACGCCTTCCGCTAGAAAAGAAAACCTGTTGAACTCACTTCAACGGGTTTTTTCGTTTTTTAAGACAGAAATTTGGTAACTGTTATAGAAAAACGTTTATAATAAAAGAAACTTATTGGACGAGGGGGGATTTGGTGTTCAAACAGGATTATCTTTATTGGAAAATGATCGAGGGGCTTCAGTTAGAAGGTGGCTACCGAATTCTCCAATTATCTAAATCAAACAATGAAATTTGGTTAGAAACAACACAAAAAAATAACCCAAGAATAATTCGCATCCTACGCCATGATTTGGATTGGAGCAATTGGATGCAGAGGGATATGGAACTCACAGCCGGGCGATTGGAGCAGTTAAGGAAACGTCTATTTTCACGTAAACTGGATGCTCTCAATATTTATATTACTACTTACCCACCTGTCGATGATTGGAAATTTCGATTAGACGACTCACTCGTTGCAGGTGCTAAAGGCCTTACTACTTTACATACCGTTTTAATTGATTCGGAACATCAGGATACAGGATTACAGGAAATATCAAAGTTTATTCATACCGACTTTGATTTGGATGATTCCATCAATATAGACGTTGAAACACTTGAAAACATCAAAAATGAGGTTATTTCCGTTGCAAATAAACGGATTTCAAGTGAAAAGCAAATTTTCCAAAATGGGAAACCTTTTTTTACATATATCTTAATTGCCATTCAATTAATTATGTTTGCTATTTTAGAGTTGAATGGTGGAAGCACAAATACGGAAACCTTACTGAAATATGGGGCAAAGGAAAACTTCCGGATTTTAAATGGTGAATGGTGGCGCTTTTTCACACCGATGATTTTACATATCGGATTCATTCATCTTCTTATGAATACCTTCGCGTTATATTATTTAGGGACAGAGGTTGAACGGCTATACGGAAAATTCAGGTTTTTAATGATTTATGTATTTGCAGGATTTGTAGGAAGTCTTGCGAGCTTTGTGTTTAATACAAATATTTCTGCTGGGGCTTCAGGTGCCATCTTTGGATGCTTTGGTGCACTATTGTTTTTTGGAACTGCCTACCCTAGCCTATTTTTTAGAACAATGGGTCCAAATATTATTGGAATCATTATCATCAACCTAGTACTAGGATTTATGATTCCTGGAATCGATAACTCAGGTCATATTGGAGGTTTGGTTGGTGGTTTTTTAGCAGCAAGCATCGTTCATTTCCCTAAGCGAAAAGAATTGGCTAAGCGATTAGGCGGACTTGTGGTAACAATGGTGACTGTTGGGGTACTTTTTTATGTTGGTTATGTGGTTCAGCCACATTCTGATAATCCTCAATTTGTCGTGCAAACCGCACAGGAATACATTCAATCAAATGAGTTTCAAAAAGCATATGACATGTTAATAACTGCCGAGGAAAAAGGTGCAGACGCACCAGAAGTGTATTTTTATTTATCCTATACGGAGATTAAACTAGGTAAGTTTGAAGAGGCAAGAGATCATTTAGAACTTGTCACGATTAAAGCACCTGAAATCTCCGAAGCACATTATAATCTTGCATTAGTTTATGTCCAGCTCCAGGATTTCGATAATGCAAAAAAAGCTGCAGAACAAGCGATTGAAGAAGACCCAGATAATGAAAATTACAAAGAACTGTTAAAAGAAATAAATGACATGGAAAATGGTCAATTGTAAAAAGTGTCTCGCATTTGAGGCACTTTTCTTTATTCCCCTCAATTAGTATGTTTTTCCAGTTTTACGTCAATGATGGATTAGTAGCCTAAACAAGTTGCTATTGTGGAGTGATTCAAATGGGAAATGAAAAAGAAAAGCCAATACATCGGGTCTCAACAAATCTACAAGAAAATCAAAGCTATTTAAAAGAAGCACTAGGTGTAGACAAAAGCTTTGATGTCATTCAACATGACGTAGAATATATCGGTAAAGAAATGTCCTTTTTTTTAATTGATGGTCTTGTTAAAGATGATATTTTACACCTTTTGCAAAAATTTCTCGCAAATCAAGATGAGAGTATTTTTAAGACAGATGGATTAGAAAAGCTTCTTAAGACGTATATTCCATATGTTGAAGTTGAAAGCACAGATGATCTAGATAAAGTTGTTGACATGGTGCTTGCGGGTCAAACTGGTCTTGTCATTGATGGACTGGAAAAAGTGATTTTAATTGATGCAAGAACATATCCAGTTAGAGGACCAGAAGAGCCTGATACGGAAAGAGTTGTTAGAGGTTCAAGGGATGGCTTTGTTGAAACAATTGTTTTTAATACTGCCTTAACAAGAAGAAGAGTTCGGGATAAATCTCTCCGAATGGAATATATGCAGGTGGGAAGACGTTCAAAAACGGATATCGTTGTTAGTTATATTGAGGATATTGCCGATCCTGCTCATGTTAAGGAAGTAAAAGATGCGATATCAAAGATTGATACCGATGGCTTACCTATGGCTGAGAAGACAATTGAGGAATATATTTCAGGTCGACATTATAATCCTTATCCTGTTGTTAGATATACAGAAAGGCCTGATACAGCAGCATCCCATCTTTTTGAAGGCCATATCATTATTTTGGTCGATGGTTCGCCAAGTGTTCTTATCACGCCAACAACATTTTGGCATCATATGCAGCATGCTGAGGAATATCGGAATAGTCCGGTTGCCGGTCTGTACCTTCGCTTAGTTCGCTATCTAGGAGTATGGGCATCACTCTTTTTATTACCACTCTGGTATTTGTTTGCTGTTCATCCAGAACTGTTGCCAGAAAATCTTAAATTTATCGGTCCAAATGATGACGGCAGATTACCGTTAATTTTACAGTTCTTTTTTATTGAAATAGGAATTGATCTATTAAGAATGGCAGCCATTCACACGCCGACATCCCTTGCTACAGCACTTGGACTTGTCGCTGCGATGTTAATCGGACAGGTAGCAGTTGAAGTTGGATTATTCACAAACGAGGTAATTTTGTATTTAGCAATCGCCGCGATTGGGACATTCGCAACGCCGAGCTATGAGATGAGTCTTGCAAACCGCTTGGCTCGATTATTTCTGTTATTAACAACGAGTATTTTTGGGGTAATCGGTTTTGTCGGTGGGATTACACTCTGGGTTCTCTACTTAGCTCGAATGAAATCCTTTAATGTACCGTATTTATGGCCATTTATTCCATTTTCTTTCAAAGGATTTAAGGATGTCTTATTCCGTGCACCAATACCATTAAAAAGAAATAGACCAAAAATATTGCATCCACAGGATCCAGATAAATAAAAAATTTTTAGGGAGTGTTCACTAGATGAGCACTTCTTTTACATTTTTAAGGACTTTTATTCGAAAGGCTTGCTTGTTTGTTTATTTTTGAATAAGCTAGATTTATATTGTGGAATGCAGAAGGTGAAAATGTGAAGACAATTTATGATATTCAACAATTTCTCAAAAAATTTGGTACCATTATTTATGTTGGTGACCGAGTAGCTGATCTTGAACTAATGGAAGCTGAGATCCAGGAGCTATTCAATTCACAGCTTATTGAAACAAAGGACTATCAATTAGCCATCTTTCTTCTCCGTCAAGAAATCGTATGGGAAACAGAAAAAAAGGCTAAAAACAAATAAATAAAGGAATGGGAATACATATGGAAAATTTATTGATAGGCATTGATTTAGGTGGCACAACGGTTAAGTTAGCCTTTATTACACAAGAAGGTGAAATTATCACAAAATGGGAAATCCCAACTGATAAATCAGGAGATAAAATTATCCCCGACATTGCTGAAACAATTAAGGCAAAAATGAATGAATTACAGCTTACAAAAGAAAAATTTGCTGGTGTAGGGATGGGGGCACCTGGTCCTGTTAATTTCGAGGAAGGTATTTTCTATAAAGCAACCAACCTAGGAATGAAGGAAATGTTCCCATTAAAAGCAGAGCTAGAGAAAACAATCGGTTTACCTGCTGCCGTAGACAACGATGCGAACGTAGCGGCTATCGGTGAGATGTGGAAGGGTGCAGGTGAAGGAGCTAAGGATCTAATCTGTGTAACATTGGGAACTGGGGTTGGTGGAGGTATTATCTCCAATCGTGAGGTTGTTCGCGGAGCAAATGGTGCAGGTGGAGAGATTGGTCATATCACATCCATACCTGAAGGTGGTGCTCTATGTGGATGTGGCAAGACTGGCTGTATTGAAACAATAGCATCTGCAACAGGCATTGCACGTCTGGCAAAAGAGGCGATTCAAGCTCAAAACGAACCTAGCCTTATTCGTGACAAATTTAAACAAACTGGTGAAATCACCTCTAAGGATGTCTTTGAAGCAGCAGAAAAAGGAGATCAGCTTGCGAAGAACATCATTGATCATGTAACCTATCACCTTGGCCTAACGTTAAGTCATGTTGCGAATGGACTAAACCCTGAAAAAATCGTAATCGGTGGTGGTGTCTCAAAAGCAGGTAACCAATTGCTATTACCATTAAGAAACCAATTCAAACGCTTTGCGTTTTCGAGGGTTGCTGATGCTGCTGAAATCACAATTGCCACGTTAGGAAATGATGCAGGTGTGATTGGTGCCGCATTTTTGGCAAGAAATAAGTTGACTTAAATAATCCAAAAGTACTAGAAAAAAGAGATTTCACAATGAAATCTCTTTTTTTACATTTGTGTTAGAAAATTTAAAAGATTATTACTTTTAATTACTATGAAACTTTCTAGTCAACTAATCGTCTTATAAGTATATACATAATGTACATTAAT
>NZ_JBALOQ010000012.1:0-39886 GCF_036962705.1 Bacillus sp. JJ1562 | reverse complement strand
AAATATGCTATGAGTTTTACCGGATCTATCCAAAAATCATATCTTATTTACGTATATATTTAAGTAATTTCCAAGTATCCCCTAGTCATTAATTAAAATACTTTTATGCAAATAATTCTACCAGGTATTTCCACAAACGATATAATAAAACACTTTTATGCAAGTATTTTTTCCAAATATGTCCAAATGCTATTTCAAATACACTATTTATTTAAAGAGATTTTCCATACATATCCAAATGAGATATCATAACATGCTTTTATTTAAAGATTTTTACCATATATAACCAAAAGTGTCTATTTAACATCTATTGCGTCGAGGAAATCTCCAGATATAATCTATTCCCTATTACATCCCAACTCCAACATCTACTGTTAGTTCCTCATGATAAATCCATGCGTTCTGCTCTGGCGTTGTCGCACCAATCCAAACAAAAAGCGGATCTGGTCCATGTGACCCATTGAAGGTAACTACTAGATGTTTGTAGAGTTTGAGATTATACTCATCTTCTTCCCTGAAAAAGGAAAGCTGTGGATTGTATAAGCGATTTCCTACGGTGTACTCATTTCGATACTCACTGTATTCGGGTAGATCCTCCGGACGCTTTACTTGACTGAAGGTGACGACAATTTTTCGGGTTTCAAAAAATAGCGATACATACTCATAGGATAAACCTGCTGTTCGAATTTCTGGTGTTACATTTAGTTCTGGGTGTTGTTTCGCGATGTGGTAGGTAGAGTCGAATACATAAGAGGCACGTTGTCTAGAGATGAAGTTTCTTTCGGTGATGAGATCGGACTTTCCTTCCCTATCCTTATAAAATCGCTCTAATCCAAGTTTAACCCCTTTAATAATTAATTGCCTTTCTGCACTGCTTAAATAGAACTCATTACTAGAATCTAGCAAAATCCAAACCTCCCTATTCATTCGTTTTTCTCATTATACCTTTATGGAGGTGTCGAAAAGTGTTAGATTCTGTATTACATATTAATCAAGAATATGTTTCATGACAATTCTTGAGTTTGACACATAAAAAGAGTAACCTTTTGGTCACTCTTTTCAAATGTAGAATTTTATCTAAAATAAGCCTTTTGTAGCTTGTTTCCATGTTTTTGCCATTAGCATATTCCCTGTCGTATTCATATGAACACCATCTATTGTCAGGGGAAAATCTTTTTTATGTTTTAAAAATGTAATAAATTCTTGATGTGTTGGGACGAGAACTGCATGATATTTTCCTGCTAGTCTATGGATGATTTCAATATATGGTTTAAGCTTCATATTCCCTTCTGATTGAATATCCTCTGATATGATCGTAGGTTCCATTAGAACTATTGATGCATTCGTTTTTTGCTTAATACTTGAAAGGAGAACTTCATATACTTCTTCAAATTGCTGCGGAAACACTTGATCGATGCCAGGAGAATCTAATTGTCTCCAAACATCGTTGATACCAATGGATATCGATACAATATCCGGTGTAAGGGAAGTAACATCCTTTTCCCACCGTTCTGCTAAATCTGTCACCCGATTTCCACTTATTCCTTTGTTGATAATTTCCAAATCCCTTTCTGGGTAGGTAACCTTTAAATAATCGTGGAGTAATCGAACATAACCAGTTCCAATCATATCATTCTCACTCATACCCCACCATGTAATACTGTCGCCAATAAAAATGATTCGTTGTTTCATTCTTTACCCCCTACACTACCTATGGAATACTAAACTATTGTTAATCTGACATTGCTACTACTTTATCATTCCATTCACGCAAGTAATACTTTAGCTTTTCACATACATAACCAATGTAAAATGTAATCATGCTGTATGGGCTATCAATTTCTAAAATAGAATCGACCTTCAATCGTTCAAGCTCGTTTTTCCAATATTCCAAGTCGGAGATAATTAAATGCAAGTCATCAAATTCTATTATTTTTTCAGGATCTATCACCCGACTTGGAAATAAATGCACATTCCATTTTGATACTTCCGAGAGTACTGCCTCCATTTTCTTAAGTGCTTGTTTCGCTTCCATTTGATGATCGTCGAAGATTGAGTAAAAGTCTTCTTCAATGTCTTCAAAGGCATCACCCCAAGTTAATCGAGCAAAATAGTAACTATTCATTAGCTGAATCGATTCCCATGGAAACCGGTAATCCAATTCAAGAGCATCTTCTTTTGGTAGAAATGGAACAATTAGGTTGACCATTTGTCTAATTCCTAACTTAGTATACATTTCGATATCCTTATGAATCCTTTGAAATAAAGGTGGAAATAGATCACCTAACATAAAATGATCGCTATAGTATTCAAAAATCGTTATTTCCTTTTGATTGGCTTTCGTTGCTTGACACCATTTTTGTAAAGCCTTGTATGCTCTTTCCTCATTGCTAAAAGAGTGTTGATAATTCCTACCCCAGTATGCGAATAACGTATTCACAGAATTAGAACTATCAATATCATCTGGTAGTTCTAACATATCCCACGATAATCCTGCATTATAGGATATATGCTCTACTTCAATACTAGGAATTTGCTTTTTTATTTGTTCAGTAAATTCGATGTAACGGGATAAAAAGTGATCGTCATCATTTATCCCAATATCGGCAGGCCATAATGATAATCGTTTGATAGAAGGTGTTTTTTCAAGATAGTTTTTTATTCTAGCAATTATAGAACTTTTCCAGCTATCATCTGAATAATCAATCTGCTTTTTATCCGAATTTGAGATTTCCTTCAATAAGTAGTGCATACTATGTCCGCCAATCGTAATGTTCAGCCCACGTTTTTCAATCTCTTTTTCTATTACGTGTTTTACTTTATCCCATAGCATAAAAGTAAAGAATAGTTCATTGATATAGTGTTTCGCTGCCCAATCGATGATCTGTATCAGAAATGAAGTGTCATCATGATTTTCAATAACTAAGCCTCTTCTATCCAATTTCCCGCTATGAATTGCTGGTAGTATTACACTATCTTTGATTTTAATTTTTTCTTTAGCTAAAAAATGCACCCATCTATATCCAAATAGTATTTTACAAGCATGATAAACACCATAGAGTACAGATCTAGCATTTGATCCAATAATATAAATCTCACTTTCCTTTTGTATGAACTGAAAAGTATCAACCGACGAGTCATGTAATGTAGACCGTTCTACTAAGCCCTTTTCAATAAAATCATGTGCTAACCCTAACACAAAAGAATAAGAAATGGGCTGCCCGACCTGTCCTGCATATTTGAGCAACTCTTCTTTAGCAAAAACTACAGGTGTTTCATCAGTAAGAATGCTGCATGTAACCGACATTTGGCACCTCCACACACTAATCTAGTAATGATTGATTTAATTCACTTAAAATAAGGCCTGAAAGGATAATAGCATTTGTCCATCCACTTTCTATCACATATGCACCCCAGCCAGTGTCACCATTATTGCCAAAATACTCACCGCTCTCTAGGTGAAAAGAACGCATCCAGCCACCTGCAAATTCCTTTTTCGGAGAATAAATTTGAATCCCGGATAAAAAGTGTGATAGTTTTTCATAAAATGCTTGTACTGTGGGGTCACCTGTTGCTTTCCAAGTCTCCCACGCATTCATGAGCAAAAAATTATTCGTATACAATTGATCGGCAATCCCTTCACCATTGATGCGAAACACACCCGTATCTTCTGTTCCATATCGGTCAGGATCAGGATTATCACTTTCCTCAATACCACCTAGTTCATGTTGATGTTCAGCTAAGTATTCAAGAATTTCATATAAGCCTTTACGAATGGTATCATCCTTCGTCACGGCATACATTTGCGCTAAGGATAATAGAAATCTGCTATAACCAGCTGTTTGACTATACATGTACTTTAAATCCTTTTTATTCTCTAGCATTGTTAACGTACCTTTATACGCGGTTTGTAAGAATCTATCATCCTTTGAGACATAATAGGCTTGGATAAAGGTAGCATGGACAATGGCTTCAAAATGTGGATTCATACTAGCATTCGTTGAATTTTTGAAAAAGGCGGTTCCATTGTCAATTAGTTCATGTTCACGGATACACTCCGGTCGAAGACCTTTTTTATTTTGCGTGTTTAAAAGAGCATTTGCTGTCAATAAGCCTCTTTCTTTATATTCATCTTGTCCGGTTTTACGGTATAAATATAGTAGAACAAGTGCTACCCAACTATTATCATCCGAAAAGATTTGATCCGGCTTACACTTCGGGCTTTGAAACCATTTCCAAAAACCATAGGTAGCTGAGTCAGGATCTGTATCCTGGTAGCCTTCTTCGAATAAATAGTTTAATAGATTATGAGACCTTTCGATCCACTTATGGTTCTTCGTATATTCTCCATACAGGTAAAATAAAAGTGCAGTATGTGCATGACAATCTGGTCGAAAATCCTCACTAACTTCGCTACGAATCGAATGAACATTTTCATATACTCCAAGACTTCCATCATCATTCGGTAAAATACCAGAAGTTAAAAACCAATTCATACCCTTTTCAATTGTTTTTTCAATATCAAATTCATTTGCTGGTTGAATAATGGGCTGTATAAAATGAAGTGGCAAATGATAGTCCATTTGAAGCCATTTTATAACATCATTCCATACCCAATTCGGTCGCAACGTCCAAATTTGTTTATTACCTAAAAAGGAAAACGTCGAAAAAATGGATTTCCCTTTCCCGTGCTTTTTCATCACTATTCCGGGGTATTTCCCTTCCTTTTCAGTTCGATGGGTCTCTTTAAAATTACCGATATCCAACATTCTTTCCGTGTCAAAGGTAAATCCTGTTAAAAAGGGACCTTGCCACTCGAGCAGCTGCCCTTTGTTACAATAGTGATTATCACTTGAAATCACTAGTTTTTCTAAACGACGATTTGTTACCGAAAAATCCTGCTTGAATCCAAAAAGGCGGGAAGATGGAAAGTCATCACAATTGATAAGCTCCCCATATAAAGTCCCACCATCCTCCACATAAGCCCAAAGTTTTTCAAGCATTTCATACGGCAATTTCATTGGTTTCCCATTTTCATGACCATTAATAAAAATAAATGAATATTGAAAGAGGTCCTCTTTTAATAGTTGGTTAATCTCTGAAAAATAATGATTATAGGGAACAAAGTGTTTCATTTGCATGCTTTTATCAACTAGAGCGATCAATCCGTATCCACTCCACTCTTCATCTTGATCATATTTTATGAATTTTCGGCCACTCCAGTTCAATTCCCGCATTCACTAAACGTGACTGAAAATCCTTTAGTTTGTCATCCTGATTTCTCACTTCACTTGGGACGATTTCATTGTCAATACAATAAGTTGCTAGATGGCCGGCTGCTTCTCCGATATTCCATTCCACTGGATGTAGTCGATAACAGCCATTTGTAATATGAGTGGTCCCAATATTTTTGCTAGCTGGCAACAAGTTTTTAACTCGGATAGGTAATAAACTGCCAAGTGGAATTTGGAATGGATGAGATGAAAAATCAATATAAGTATTCATTCCTGTACTCGGATGCAGGTCTAATCGATAACTTCCTATCCCTACGCTATCCGGAAAGTAGCTGGCACTTTCTTTCCCTTCAATTTCACCGCTTATATGCTGTTCCTTCACTGTAAATTGTGCTTTAATTCTTCTTGATTCACGGATATATGGGTACATTGCCAAGCCATCTTCTGTTCCTAATACATCTTTTCTTAACCGAATACCAGGATACCCTTCTCCGCCATCTGGACGAGGTGCTTCCGTCTGCATCCAATATAGCAATGATAAACTTAATTGTTTGGCATTATATAGATGCTTTTCTTTCTCTTCATCGGTTACATCAATAATAGGTCCTAACCAATAATCATTTTGAGGCCAGTTGACGATCGTTATATCACTTTGAAACGTGCCCGGTTCAAAATTATTCTTATTGATAATTCGACGGTAATTCCATAATGAAAAGCGATTTGGCTCGTAAAAAAGGGAGTACTCAATCGGTTCCAGTGTATGAGGTACTAGACCCCACCAGCTTAATTGTTTATCAGGCCAAAATTCAGCTTGATAGTTTTTCCAAAATTCATATTGGGCAGGCTTTTCAATTGTATGATCTTCCCCTTCAATATGATCAATCGCATAACAATATGTAATTGCTTGCATATTCAAGGGTTCTGCATCCTTTGGTGCATGTGCTTCACCTGTTTCGGCATGGGATTCTGCACCAGTAACATATTCAACTTCTGCTAGTGGTAAAACATCTCCCATTTCTGTAGCATCCAAAAAATAGTTTCCTTTTAACAGGTAGGAGTGCCCAGACCTTGTATGTTGAACGATGACTGCATGAACTTGATCTTGTTCTGTTTCAGCTTTTATGATTTTATACTCTGTTAATAATGTTAACTTTCCACTACTTAAAAAGGGTGCTAGCATATCGTAGAGCACCCTTAATGCAACTCTCGGTTCATGACTTATTTTACTAACGATAGCAGTACCAGGATTAAATTGATCATTCGTCCGTTCAGTAGTTATTACTGGATATTTGGTAAAATAATATTCTCTTATTTTTCTTCGGAATGTCCGGTAGCTTCTCGTTGCTCCAAAGCTTTCAACCCATGGATGCTCATCAGGGGGTACCCCTTGGTTTGTGATTTGGCCACCAATCCATTTTGTTTCCTCAGTTAAAACCACCGTTTTTCCAGATTGTAAGGAAGACAGTGCTGCTGCACATCCACCTAAGCCTCCACCAATAATCACTAAATCAGCTTGTAGTTCTTGTGAGCTTGTCATTTTATCACCTCTTTTTATCAATTCAAATCAATTTTACAGGTGTTTTATTCTCAAAGGATTGATAGGCTGCTAATGCTACTTCTACCGCTTTCATTCCCGAATGGCCTGTTGCTAGTGGGGATCTTCCTTCTTTAATACTTGCAACAAAATCTTCAATCAGGCCGGCGTCCATATCATCTCCCCAGCCAATCCATTTAGCCCCTTCCTGATTGGAATAGAAATCAATCTTTTGAGAGAACGCGTCAATCTTTAAGGTTCCTTTCGAACCGATAATTTCCATTGTTACATCGCCCCAAGTTGGATATGCGCTATTTCTTGACCAACTACAGTCTAGAGTGGCAAACATGCCATTTGTAAACTCCATTGTAAGAATTCCACAATCATCAATCGGATGATCAATGTATACATTTCCTATTTCTGCGTAAACTTCCTTCACTTCGGCCCCTGTAAACCATCTCATTATATCGACAACATGTACCGTATGGTCGAGAACCGCACCACCGCCTGATTTCTCCTTGTCAATAAACCAACCACCAGGATTGCTTCCCCGATTTGTTCCCTTTATGGCTAAAATATCTCCTAGTGCACCTTCTTCAATCACTTTTTTAGCTTGTTGAATTGGTGTGTTAAATCGAACTGGAAAAGCAGTACCTAGAAGAACTCCATATTGTTCACATACACGAATCATTTCTTCACTGTCTTTTAAATTGGTAGCTAATGGCTTTTCACACAAAACATGCTTTCCAGCTTTAGCTGCTGCGATTACATGTTGATGATGAAGACTGTTTTCAGATGTCACAATAACTGCATCAATTTCAGAATCAAGTAGATCCTGATAATTTTTATAATAAACTGTGTCAAAAAGCTGTGAATATTTCGTCCCTCTTTCTTCATTATCATCGGCAACCCCAGCTAGTGTGACACCTTTCATTGCATTTATAGCAGATGCATAACTATTCGCGTGCATATGGGCGAAGCTTATAATTCCAATTTTCATGTCAGTTTTCCCCCTTTAGTGTTACAGGTAAACCTGTTTTTATTGATTGTAGGGCTGCGACTGATATTTCCATCGCTTTATATGCATCTTCTGCTGTGACAATTGGTGTTTCATTCGTTTTCAAACATTTCAAAAAATGCTGCAGTTCAATAAAATATGGTGATTTTTTCAAAGGACTTTGAGGTACTTGAACACCATTCTTGTCCCCATTTGATTGTTTCATTGAAAGAAAAACAGGCTCTTCTTTTGAACTATCATATTCGATAATCCCACTTTTTCCAGCAAGTTCAAATTGAGTCGAAAATGCTTGATGGACCCACGAACCCTCTACATGTGCGATTACTCCCGATTCAAAGGCCAATGTCACAATTGCATAATCGAGATCAGCAAGACCTTTCGCAAATACTCGCTCCACTTCACCGAAGTTCCAACGTAAAAAATCAAAATCATGGATGATTAAATCGAGAATTACCCCACCACTTTTCGACTGGTCTGAATACCAGTCGCTCCATCCAGGTGGAAAGTTTCCACCACGTCTTGTTCGAACGACACCAATTTCCCCAATGGAACTATTAGTAACAAGCTCTTTTGCTTTTGCATATTGCGGGAAGAAACGAACTACATGCCCCACAAATAATTTCACGTTTTTCTTATTACAGTAATTAATCATTTCTCTGGCATCTTCAAGTGTGTATGCTAAAGGTTTTTCGCATATGACATCAATTCCATAATCAGCAGCTTTCCTTACATACTCTTTATGTAGAAAAGTTGGAACACAAACATCAATCACATCAATTTGTTCGAGATTGTTTACAGCCTCTTCTAAAGTTTGAAAAATTTGTGTATCATGCTCACCGATGATTTCCCTGGCTTTTTCTTTTCTTTTGTCAACAATCCCAACGACATGAACATCCTCCATAGCATAATAGGATCTAGCATGCTCATTCCCCATTGTTCCTGCACCAATCAATAAAATGTTTTGCATACAATCCACCTCTTTCCTCAATTTCAAGAAGTTGCTTTATAGATAAATTATATTTCCATCCACCAGTTGGAGATTACGGTTTTATACCAGTAGTAACTTTCTTTTTGAATGCGCTTCAATGTCTGAAAGTCTACGTATACAAGACCAAATCGTTTCCCATAACCATCTGCCCACTCAAAATTATCTAGTAACGACCATGCAAGATAACCAATGATCGGGATTCCCGATTCCATGGCTCTACTTACTGCAGTTAAATGCTGCCCATAATAGTTGATTCGGTCTTGATCATTCACTTTCCCATCAACAAGGTCATCAACACAACAAGCACCATTTTCAGTAATAAACAACGGAATATTTCCATACCGCTCAGCAAGATATTGAAACACTTTATACAAACCTTCTGCATAGATTGGCCAACCGATATGTGTGTGGTTATAATCGATTTCAATATTCTCAATATCTAGCAATCCAGCATGTTGACAAGAAACTTGTCACACCAAAGGATGGGAGCCCATCTTGAATGCGATAAAAACCTTCCTTTATATGGTCCATAAAATCATCACCATTCAGACCATGTATATGTGTGTCGATAAAACCAGGACAGATCCACCCCTCTATTTGGTAGAGGGGTAGATCCATCATTTTTATATCTGTTTTCTTGCCAACGAAAATAATTTTTCCATCTTTGATTTCAATAACCATACTTTTAAATATTCGTTTATCGGTAACAACATTTCCTTGTAAGCAAAAGTGGTTACACATCATTGACATCAAAATCCTTTCCGCTGTAAGCTTAATTTTCCTCATACTACGCAAAGTGAATTAATTTTGTAAGTGTCGTAGATTCCTTGTTTAATAGTTTTTCAAATTCTTGTGGCGCATCTACAAATTGCACAGTTTCAGAAATAAACGGTCCGACATCTATCCGTTTATCCTTTACAAGTCGAATATATTCTTCCAAGTTCCTACCTTCTGTCCAGCGAACATATTCATAAGGATAATCTATGGCTTCCCTTTCATATACACTGTCATATCTTCCAGGACCGCCTGCACGAGATATGAGGAGCTGTGCCTCTTTGCCAAACATTAAGTTTCTTGGAAAGTCTGGCTCAATATCCCCGACAATGACTGCCTTCCCTTTATTGCGAATCCACTTCAAGCATTCATGTGTGAGCGGAGAACGCTTTCCCCCTGCACATAAAAGAACCGCATCTGCTCCACGAGATTTTGTTTCAACCTGAATAGCCTCTTCCATCTCTTCTACAGATGAAAACGATTTAATATTTTCCTTCGTTAACATCGCTACTCGACTTTCGTGGAGATCATACGCTATCACATTATAGGCTGCTGCATTGGCAATTTTAGCAATTAATTGCCCTAAAACCCCTAATCCTACAATTATCACTGTTTCGCCAAATTGTAGATTGGCAATACGTAGTGCATGAATCGCTATTGCTCCTAGTCCACCTAGAGCCGCTTCCTTCGGATTTACAGAGTCAGGAACCTTGGCATACAATGTTTTCGGTACTCGTAAATATTCATCATGGTGAACATATGGCGCTCCATAGCAAGCAACGAGATCCCCTTTTTTCACATCGGTGATGTCAGGACCACATTCAACGACTTCACCCATCGCACTATATCCGAGGTGTACCTGTCTTTCTTCACTAAGTGATAGCATTCCTAGCTCAGTGCCAGGTGAAATAACTGAATATAATGTTTTGACTAATATATAGGAAGGTTTTCCTTCTAGACTTGGTATTTCATCTTCAATAATTTCGACCTTCTTGTTGTGGGCAACAATTCTTTTCATTTGAAATCCTTCTTTCGTCGATTATTTAGCCAGCCATTTCGATAAATTCGCTTTGACGAATTCATCATCATGCAAATGTGGATAGCTAGCATAAACACGATCTAACTCTTCTGCTTGACCTGGACTTAATACTTCACGATCAACTAAACACCAATTTCCTTGAAGTAATCCTTGTCTTGCTAAGATTTCATTAATTCCAGCTATACTTCCTTTAAAGCCGTTTCTAGAATCAAATATCCCTGCATTGGCATCCGTAATTTGTTGTCCAAGAGTGAGTAACTCCTTTGGAATGGAATCATGTTCTCTGATTTTTCTAATCTCCTCAAATGTCTCAACGACTCGTTTTGTCCAAACAGACCAGTGACCAAGAAGTCCACCAACGATTTTCTTTTCAACTTTTTGATCTCTAACTGTAATTTCAAATGTTGTTAGTAAATCATTGATGATGTTATCGTCATTTCCCGTATATAAAGCAATTTCTTCATTCCGAGGAGAATTACATACAGCACGAACTACATCGATTGAAAAATATCTGTCAAATGGTGCAATTTTGATCGCAAATACATTTGGAATGTTGGAAAAGCGCTCCCAAAATTCATAGGAGAAAATTCTTCCGCCTACAGCTGGTTGTAGGTAAAAGCCGAATACCGGGATAATTTCTGCTACTTTTTCAGCACGGTCGATTAATTCACTTTCAGAGAGATGATTTAAACCACCCATACTCAAAAGTCCTAAATCATAGCCAACCTCTTTGCTAAAAGTTGCCTCCGCAATAGCCTGTTCAGTAGGTCCACAAATTCCTGCGATTTTAATGAAATCATTAGGAACATTGGCATGTTTCGTTTCCTCAATTGCAATCGATAACACCCTTTGATAAAGATTGAATTCAGGATCTCGGATTTCAAATTGTGTAGTATGAACGCCCACAGCAATTCCTCCGACACCTGCATCGATATAGTACCGTGTTAATGCTCGTTGTCCTGCTTCATCAAGCTGTCTTTCTTCTGTCAACGCAAGTGGGTGAGCAGGAATCACTGTACCCTCATGAAGCTTTTTCTTAACAGCCTCTTTTAACATTAAAAAGCACCTTCTCTTTCTTGGAAATGTGTTGGTTTGTTGATTGTTTGCCCATCACCAACAACCCAGCTAGCTGTCATATCCATCATTTGTTGAATCGTTACCTTTGGATAACCAAATAATTTATGAGCATGAGAAGCATTATTAAGCAATGCTGTAGGGCTTTCACTATTAACAAAAATTGGTTCCTTTTCCATTCGCTTTCCGAATTCATTGGCTATCCATCTCACTGAAAGTGTCTCTGGTCCTGTCACATTAATAATTTGTGGAGGATAATTTGTATGCAGTAGGGAGCGAATTGCATATTCATTTGCATCACCTTGCCAAATGACATTTACATTTCCCATTGTTAAGTCAATTGGCTTACCTTGGTACACTGATTTTGCGATTTCAAGTAAAACTCCATATCGAAGGTCAATTGCATAATTAAGCCTAAATAGAACAATTGGAGTTTGATGTTTATGAGAGAAATAGGTTAGCACTCGTTCTCTTCCTAAACAGGATTGTGCATATTCACCAACTGGATTTGGAGCCACGTCCTCCGTACAACCATTGCTTAAAACCGAGGTTAATGGATAAACATTTCCTGTTGAAAACGAAACAATCCGTGAGTCCTTAAATTTTTCAGCAACACGCCCTGGAAGGTATGCATTCATCCCCCATGTATAATGCTCATTCCCCACTGTTCCAAATTTAGTGCCAGCCATAAAAATAACATTTTTCACGAATGGTAGGTTTTGAAGGTCTTCTTCCTTCAAAAGATCAGCTTTGATGGTTTCAATTCCATATGATTCTAATTCTTCTATTAAACTCACATCTGTGAATCTCGCAACACCAATCACTTTTTTAGGTAAACCTGACTGATCAACAGCTCGCTTTGCTAATTTTGCTAAAGTCGGTCCCATTTTTCCACTTACACCTAAAATCATGATGTCACCGTCGAGTTGTTGGATGTCCTTAATTAAATCTTCACTAGGTGTTGACATAAAGTCTTCTAATTCCGCAATCGTTTTCATTTAAATCCTCCTACTATATTCTTTTTGTGTTTTATTGTTAGGAATAACATGGTATTTACTGATTACCTACATTTTATATTCGGCTTTATTAAAAGACAAGTCACTTAAAGGTCTTTTAATAAATGCTCAATTTTTATTGACAATTGGAGATGTTCCTCTTAATCTAGTATTAAGATTATTTAAAGACATTTCTTTAATATGTCTTTTACTGGAGATGAAGTGATGAATACGAATCAATTGTCAAATAATGGTACTGAAATTATCATTGGAATTGTGAGTCCTGAAGCATTAGTGAATGAAGTTATGAAAGCGCTTGAATCGTTTCCTAATTTCCAACCTTTCTTTCTTCATTCCACAGCATCTACTATTGAACCTAAGGATATAGAAAATTTGATCAATAAGGTTGAAGTACTCCTCTTTATGGAATTCCCTACCTATTTGAAGGCCAAACAGCTTTTCAATTTTGCAATTCCAGCCCATTATGTTCCGTTAATGGGTACTGGTCTTTATCGATCACTATTTTTAATAGAAAATAAATATGATATTAGACACTTATCAATTGATACAGTTGAAGAGAAGTACATTCAACGGATTTTATATGAATTAGGCGAAACCAATTATGAATTTACATCCATTTCTCCATACAGCCAGAATATTTCATTCGAGGCGATTATTCAATTTCACCAGGAAAATTTTCAAAAATATGGATCCATTGCGATTACCGGTACCGAAGAAATTTCTCTGAGATTATCAGAATTAGGAGTACCGAACGAATGGGTTATCCCTACATACCAGGACTTAATTGTTTCTCTTGAGCGAGCATTGCTTGCAACGGAAGCACGCAAAAATAAAGAATCTCAAATTGTGTTCGGGATTATTGATATTGATAAATTTGATAAAGCCACAGAAAAATACACAACTGAACATGAAGTCCAATTATTTAAGTTGAAATTTCAACAAATGATGCTAAATTATACAAAACTACTCGATGGTCATTTGATCAATTCAGGTGGTGAAGAATTTTCATTTATCACAACACGTGGTATTTTCGAACGAGAAACCCGTGGATATAAATTCATCCCATTATTAAACACAGCAAAAACAGAATTAGGTGTATCAATAAGCATTGGTGTTGGGTTTGGGCTCTCCGCTGCTGAAGCAGGTAGCCATGCAAGAATGGCTCTTCGTCAATCAAAGGAATTAGGTGGCAATGTCTGCTACATCGTTCGTGAAGACCAAAGTGTAATCGGCCCAGTTGACATTATCACGGATACACAATACGAAAAATATGATCTCTCCATTACAGATGCTGAGTTACTTTATAAAGCAGAACAAGCCGGAATGTCAGCAGCATATATGACAAAGCTAATGGCTCGAGTAGCACGCCATAAGAAATATGATTATACTGCTCAAGAGTTAGCTACCACCTTAAACATTACAACGAGAAGTGCCCATCGAATTCTATTAAAATGGATGGATGCCAACTTAGTCGATATTGTAGGTGAAGAAAAAATCACCTACAAAGGTAGACCAAGACGCATTTACCGACTTAGCTTTATCCTGGATGTACAAGGTTGAAAAGAAATGAAACGGCGGGAATTGCTTTTACCCGCTGTTTTTTTAGATGTGTCTTCTTCCTTTTTCCTCCTATATGTATACCTTTTTTCCCGTCTCCCTGCTTTCGTTTGCCGCTTCAATAAAACGAATAATTTCCCGCGTTTCATGTAATTGCACTCTTGATTTACCGTCCTTAAAAAACTCCAAAACTTCCTCTAATAAACTAGCATAAAACGGTTTTGAAGAAGAATTGATCGATACATATTCACTGCCTTTTTCAAAATGAATAACAGCACCGAAATCAGCATTTCCTTTTCTATTCCCTCTTGCTGAACAAAGTCGACCGTCTTCCCATTCTGATACAATTAAATCGAAATCCTGATTGGATACTGCCCTTAAATGTTTCGCACCACTACCGAGGATTGCAAAGAGCATTTCAATCGTATGGATTCCATACCAAAAATAGCCTGGTTGGGTGTCAACTATCTCCATTGGTCCAAAGCAGTCCGCTCCTATTATTCTACCTTTATCGTTAATAGCAAGTACTTTAGTTAGACTTTCTGCAAAGCGTAATGCTGAAGAGCTCATAAGCGGTGTATGGTATTTCTCAGCTAATTCCACCATCTCTTTAGCATCAGCAGTATTTAAGCAAAAAGGTTTATCAACGAAAATCGGTTTCTTAAATTGGCATATTTTGCTGACTTGATCCAGATGAACCCTTCCATCCACTGACTCAACTAAAATGGCATCACATTTCTCTGCCACTTCTTCTATCGTATCAACGATTTTAACACCATATTGCTCCACTTCTTTCGTAATTGAACCAATACGGGAATAACTTAACTCAAAATCAGATGATCCGACTGGACATGCCATAACTACCTTCCCACCCCCTATATAAAATGGGTGGGAAGAATCATTTAATAATTTTGTAAAAGCCGTTGCATGTGAAGTATCGAGACCTATCATCCCTATTTTTAAATCCATAATAAATTCACTCCTTTATACAACAGGAAACTTATTTTAGACCTGACAGCTGTATACCTTCTGTAAAGTACTTCTGGAAGAATAAGAAGATTAAGAAGGTCGGAATAAATGAGAGTGTAGCCCCTGCCATTTCAATACCGAAGTTTCCTTCCTTACTTAAGGTTGAAGCAAGCCCTACTGTGATTGGGTACATCTTCTCATTCGTCATATAAATTAATGGCTGGAATAAATCATTCCAGTTACTTACAAACGCAAACGTTCCTACAGTTGCGATTGATGGAAAGGCTAATGGCATATAAATTTTGCGAAACACTTGAAAATCATTGGCTCCATCCATGCGTGCTGCTTCATCCAATTCCATAGGAATTCCTTGCATGAATTGGCGAACTAAAAATACACCCATTATTGCCCATAGTTCCGGAACAATCAATGCTTGATATTCATTAATCCAACCAAATTTTGAAAACATGATAAATTTAGGAATAATAAGGAGTTGGGAAGGAATCATAATGACGGCCATAAAGGTCCAGAAAATGAACTCTCTTCCAAAGAATTGCTTTCTTGCAAAAATGTATCCAAGTAACCCCGCAAAAAACATTTGTGAAAAAACAGGAATAACCGTAACAACAATGGAGTTGAAAATCCAACGAAGGAAATTATCATTACGAAATAGGTACACAAAATTATTTAAGGATACACTGTCTGGAATCCAAAATAAGGGATCCATTGCTGCATAAGTAGTTTCTTTGAATGAACTTAATACCATGATTAAAAATGGCAGAAGAAAACAAAATCCCAAGAAGAACATGACTACATATTTTAATATTTTTTTGAACAAATTAGTTCATCTCCCTTACAATTACGCTCAGGCTTAATAAATACCTTGATCTTTACCAAAATATTTTTTCTGAATAAGCGAAATGATTAAGATTATCGCGAATAATACATAAGATAAAACGGCTGCATAGCTAAAATTTAAATTTGTGAAGCCTATTTGATAAAGATAAAATACAATGGTACTTGTTGAGAAGTTTGGTCCTCCGTTTGTTAGTAAGAATGCTGAGTCAAAAATTTGGAAGGAACCAATTGTTGTAATGATTAAAACATAGAAATGAATCGGTTTTAATAATGGGAAAGTAATCATCCAAAAGGATTTTAACGGTGAAGCACCATCGATTTTTGCCGCTTCATACATATCTTTTGGAATGGACTGTAGCCCTGCAAAATAATAAATCATTGTACTTCCAGAGACTTTGAAAATACTCAAACCAGCTAATACGATAAGGGCTTGTGACGAATTAGACAAAAACAACTGAGGATCAACACCTACAAAGCTTAACAAGTAGTTAATAAATCCTGATTCTGTTCCTGAAAATAGCCATTCCCAGATACCTGCTACAACAACAAATGATGTAACAACAGGCAGGAAAAATATCCCTTTGAAAAATTTCGTGAATCGAATTCCTGATTTTATGACGAGTGCTAAAATCAAACCAAGTGCCATTGTAGGAAGTATATAATAGAAGGAAAATAATACAGTATTCCAAATTGATTTCAAGGCAATATCATCTTGAAACAATTGCTTCCAGTTTCGTAACCCAACGAACTCAGAAGTACCGATTATTCGATAATTAAGAAACGTTAAGATAAAACTATAAACAAAAGGAATTACTTGAAATATTAAAAAATGGATTAAGACTGGAGTCAATACAATATAGACAAGGCCATTTTTTCTCCATTCGTCTTTGATCCTATTCTTTAAAGGAGGCTTGACCTTTTTTACATTTTTTAGAGGTACATTGTTATGAGTTTCTACGACCTTTTCCAAGCTATCACCTTATTTCTTTTTTGATTAATAAACAGAGAGTTTTACTCACGGAGGAATAAAACTCTCTTTTCGTAAGAAGCTATTCGTTTACGGCTTCGCTAACTCAGCTTCTGTCTTTTCAGCTGCTGCATCTGCTGCTTCTTTAGGAGTTTTTTCTCCTGCCATCATAGCTTGTATTTCAGCCTGAATGAATGGCATGATTGCACGACCTTTTGGATGTATAACACCTGGTAATGCATATTGTGTATATTGTGCTAGCTGACTCATATATTCATTTGAATCAAAGATATCTTTTGCTTCTTCCTGTGTCGGGATATACTGGGTTACAGTATTAAATACACGTTGATTTTCAGCATTTGTAACAGCCTTAACAAATTCCGCTGCTGCATCAGGATTGTCACTATTGGATGGTACGACAAACATTCCAGTTGTACCATATGTTAATTGCTTTTCACCAGTTAATGGTGGTGCAATCGCAAAGTCAAAATTACCTTCTTTTTGTAATGTTGTAATGCTAATTCCAGATCCAAGTTGTGCCAATATTTTTCCAGCGAACCATAATTCATCTTGTGTGGTTGCTGTAATAGAATCTTCTGGAATATATCCTTTTTGATAGAAATTGTTAATCATCTCGAACGCTTTCACACTTTCTGAGCTATTGATTAACACTTCATTGTCTTCTGTTACAACATCTCCACCAGCTTGCCAAATCCATGGATAGATTGTTCCGTTCATTGAACCTCCACCCAGATAATTTAATGCATAGAAATCTTTTTCTTTCGCTTTAGCTGCCCAAGCGTCAAATTCTTCCCATGTTTTTGGGAGATTTGCTGGATCTTCACCTATCGCTTTAACGACATCTAGATTATAGATGAATGTATAAGCTTCTTGTAGAACTGGCAATCCGTACTTCTTACCCTTCCAAGTTGTAGCCGTTAGTGCAGTATCAACGTAACCTTCAATATCTGATTCTTCTAAATAAGGATCTAATTCTAATAACATTCCTACATCTGCATATTGTGGCATTTGGTCAGGAATCGCATAGAATACATCTGGACCATTGTTAGCTGCTAATGCCGTTAGAACTTTTTGATCTCGATTTGACCAAGGAATTGTTTCAATATTAACCTTTACATCGGGAAACTCCTCATTGTAGTTAGCAGTAATTTCCTTCCACATTTCCTCTTCTTTTGTAGCATCACCCGTATAAGGATGCACCCAAACAGTTATTTCACCATCAACTTTTCCTGAATCTTTCCCTTTATCTGGTGTTGTTGACGAATCATTACTACATGCTGAAAAAAGTAAGCTTCCTGTAAGTAAAAGTGCCATGAACGAAAAACGTTTCTTTTTCATCTACGTATTACCCCCTATTTAGTTTAGTTCAGAAAAATCTATTAGACTAAAAATCTCCAAATTATTTATTTCTGTTCATCCCCCCTTTTAAACCACTGTCCATCTGATTGAAAACACCATAATTGGAAGCGTTATCAACGAATATTAAAAAAATGTTAAACTACTATTGCTTGTGTTACTTATATTCTAATTTGTTTATTATATTGTGACAAGTCTATAAACTGTCTTTAATAGGAGACCACATTTAATTTAGTTCCTATACAAATAAATTATGGTTACACATAATTCAAACCTTGTGGAAATGGAAACGGAATCGGAAAAATATCCTTCAAATATGGAGCGTTTTTGCTTCCATTTAAGATCAACTCTTCTAAGTCTTGATTACTCATGATAACCGAATTTCCGTTTAATAATAGACGTTTGTGGTTTTCATCCACAGTCGAAATTTCTAGCTTATCCTTAAAATATGGAGCAAGCTGGTGTAGCAATACATCCAATTTTACTATCTTTATTGTCCCTGGATATTGTTGTTTTACCTTTTCTTGTAATAAGTCAAGCTCTTGGATAAGGTCTTTTTCAAAGGTTGGTACATTCACTACCAAGGAATCTAGTCCATCGTTAAATGATTCCGACAGTAAAGCTCGGATTGCATCTGGATCCCCTCCCCATTCAATGACGCGAGAGTCCACTCCATCTTGTTCATGGTATGGTAGTCCGAATACTAAAAACGCTTTAATTTGATGATTGTCTTCAGCTACGAGAACCTTATGATTCATTTTAAAAATGCTCGCAAACCCTGCTGAATGATTAAGCTGAGCCATCTCGTACATTGTTTGTTCATAACGCACTCGTCGATTGTGACTAAGCTTTCTCAGTGTAAACCAATCATAAGGGCCAAGCTCACGCACTGTATACGACTTGTTGCCTGTAAGTTCACCCTGTCTAATCTTGTATTGATTTATTTCTCCATAGTGAGTACAACCTTGTTTAATGTAGATTGGTAAATCACCTGAAATAAATAGAACGGATGCGCCGGACTTATTCACATGATCAAAGATCATCTCTAAAAGTGTATTGGCTAAGCCTCGTCTTCGATAAGTAGGCTCCGTACAGACTGCACCAATTGAATATGCCTGTACCTCGGCACCTTCAATATGTAAAACAGATGGAACTAATCCAATAAAAGAAACTAGTTTTTCATCGATAAATGCACCATAGGATTGATTGAATGCAGGAGAAAACACTTGTGGGAAAGCAATTCCCATTGACACATGCCCTTCTTTACGAAAAACCTTATCTGCTAAATCAATTGCCTGTTGAAATTCATCTTCTTTTAATAAGCGGTATTCAACCATTTAGCCACCTCCTCTTTGCAAATTCCATATTGAAATAATATAAGTGTTTCAAAAATGGAATCGCTAACAATCTATTTCATGTTATAATACAACTAAACTTTATTCGACTTACTTTCTATTTTATTTTAATTTTAATAAGTGACAAGTCTATTAATTGTCTTTAAATGTTTTCATAAGAATTTTTTTACATTTTTTGTGAAATGTGGTGATTTATTTGGGTGGATGGGAGAGATTTAATACTTTTGCGATTTGGATGTTGAAGATAGCATATGTCAATATACTGTGGATTGGTTTTACGATTTTGGGATTGGGAGTGTTCGGTCTATTCCCTTCGACGGGTGCGATGTTTACCATTGCTCAAAAATGGCTTCGTAAAGAACCTGTTGAGAAGATTTTACATACATTTTGGAATACCTATAAAAAGGAATTCATTTCACTTAATAAATTTGGCTTGTTTTTTATTGTAATTGGTTATATGTTCGTTTATGACTTTATGTTTGTACAAAAAAATATTGATCAAATACAATTCTTGTACCCAGTCCTCTTATTTTTGGCGATAGCATATATAGTAACCTTATTATACTTCTTTCCTGTATACACACAATTTGAAATGAAATTCTTTCAATATATTAAACAATCCTTTTTGATTGCTGCTAGTTCCCTTTTAGAAACCATACTCATTTTGACAGCATGTATGCTTGTTGGGGTACTCATTAATCTTATACCAGGGATAATTCCGTTTTTTACAGGAAGTGTATTAGCAATCGTCATTACCTGGTGTAGTAACCGCGCCCTTGTCAAAATGAAAAGTAAGAAAAAGATTGTTACAAACTAAACTATTAGATAGAGTGTCTTAATCCTATGACACTCTTTTTTTCATGGGTGTTTTATCATGTTCGGATTTAAAGTCTGTTAAAGGTCTTGATTATTCCTATTATTCTTTTAAACTTTAAAGTAGATTTGAAAGGGTTATCATGAGGACCCCATCTAAGGAGGATATCAAAAATGGATTTCAGTCAATTACATTATTATGTACCTACTCCAAAAGCAAGCGAACCATCTATAATAAAAAGAGATTTAGTCATCTATGGCGCAACTCCCGCAGGTATTACATCGGCAATTCAAGCAAAGCGGATGGGGCTATCTGTCGTCGTTGCTGAATTTGGGAAAAATATCGGTGGAATCACTGCTAGTGGTTTAGGTGCCTCTGATATTGGTGCAAAGGAAGCAATAGGTGGTTTATCGAGAGAATTCTTTCAAGAATTAGGAAACTATTACAATACAAATGAACAGTGGACTTTTGAACCGAAGGCAGCCAAATACGTTTTTGAAAAATGGCTCAAGGACTATGAGATTGAGGTTGTCTATAATCAGCATGTCGTAGATGTAAAAAAAGAGAATAACAGAATAACAGAAATGATTATGGAAGATGGAACTACTTATATAGGCAACTTTTTCATTGATACAAGTTACGAAGGTGACGTAATGGCTAAAGCCGGTGTTTCTTATTTTGTAGGTAGAGAATCGAATGCCACCTATAAAGAGACCTATAATGGGATTCAATTCGGACACCCCCATCACCAATTTGAAAAATGGATTGATCCCTATGTAATAAAAGGTGACCCTTTAAGTGGAGTTTTACCAGGCATTTCTGAATCAAATCATGACACTCTCGGCTATCAAGGACAAGGTGACCATCGAATTCAGGCGTATAATTTCCGCATATGCTTAACGAATCGTGTTGATAATCGTGTTCCTTTTCCAAAACCACCTGCCTATAACCCGGAGGATTACTCATTGTTATTACGTTATATCGATGCAGGTGTGTGGGATGCTATGAACCTTCATACGATGCTTCCAAATGGAAAGTCTGATTTAAATAACTATGGAGGGTTTTCAACAGATTATATTGGGATGAATTATGAATGGCCTGAAGGAGATTTCGCAACACGTGAAAAAATCTTCCAAGATCATTTTACATATAATCTAGGATTACTTTACTTTCTAGCGAATGATGAACAGGTTCCTAAAACGATTCGGGACGAGGTCTCCCAGTGGGGATTAGCTCGTGATGAATTCGAAGAAACTGAACATTGGCCACACCAACTATATATACGTGAAGCAAGAAGAATGATAGCTGACTATGTGATGACGGATCACAATTGTTTAGGTGACGTGGTGGTAGATGATTCAATCGGACTCGCATCCTATCAAATGGATTCCCATCATGTTAGAAGATTGATTATTGACGGACGAGTCTACAATGAAGGAGACGTTGAAATACCGATCTCACCCTATCCAATTTCCTACCGTTCGATTCGTCCAAAGGCAGAAGAATGTACAAACTTACTTGTTCCTGTTTGTTTATCGAGTTCACACATTGCCTATGGTTCCATACGCATGGAGCCCGTATTCATGATTTTAGGTCAATCTGCAGGAGCTGCAGTTGCTTTAGCCCATAAAAACAAAACAAATGTACAGGACATATCTTATGAACATTTGAAAAATGAATTACTTTCTTTCGGCCAAGTACTCGAATGGGATGATACTATTGAGGATGACCCTGTATTACGAATGAAAGAGACGTTTGGAAAAAAATAAAAGGAAGGACTACATTTTAATGTAAATGTAGTCCTTTCTTTTATGATAAAAACCCTTCCCCATTATTAATCTACCTTGAAGTAATCACCCCGTCTTTCGTATGATATCAAGGTGCTAGCCAATCCCTACTTTAGGACTAAAAATATTATCGTCATTTTAAAGACTACATTCTTTCATTATCCTTTAAATGAAATCAGAAAATTTTTAATAGTTTAACCCACTCTCTTATTCATAAGAAAGTGAGTAATTCAAATGGAGGTGAAGGTCCTTTCGAGCGTATCTATCAGTAAAATTTTGATTCCAAGGAGGAATATGCATTGAAAGAGAAAATAAAATTATTTTCTATCGCTATACTTGCAACACTTCTCGTTTTCTCCACTCTTCCCTTTTACCAACAAACGACTTCCGTAGCGGCTGCCGATGAATGGAAGGAATTGAGTGTTGATAATGGTGATTTTGAAGCAGAACCATCATCCGAAACAGATCTCCCATCATGGGTGTATTGGACTGGAGGCTATAAGACCGGAATGAGTATATCAGACGATGTTGTATATGCTGGCAAGCAAAGTCTTGCGGTCAATAATAACGGTGTAGTAGGTTTATTCAGCCAAGAAGTTGATATAACAGAAGGTAATCAATATAAATTATCAGCACAGCTGTATGTCGAAGAATTAACTGGAAAACCGGGGATTTGGCTTCGCTGGACAAATAATGAAGGAAAAATTATTCACGATAATCCAAAATATTTTGATGTTCCAGAGTTTAATAAATGGCAAACGGTAGAATTTGAAGCGACAGCCCCGGCCGGTGCAACAGGAGTAAAGCTCTTTATCTACCAAGCATCTACATCCAATATGAAGGGTTATTATGATGACGTAAAGGTATTCGAAAAAAAATCTAATATTTTAGATTTCCCTATTGAGTATGATCAACCGATTAATCACGGACCTGCTGCGTTAGCTGCCAAATCTCAAGGAGTAGCGATTGGGGATGATGAACTCTACTATGCTACCAACGGCTCACCAGCAACCTTTTATGCAGCTGATGCTAAAACAGGAGAAAAAATATTTTCTCAAGAACTGCCAGGAAGTGATGTCGTCTGGGCAATGGTCATAGGTGCCGATGGGAATGTCTATTTTGCAGGCACCTATAATGGAATTTTATACAGATATGTAGTTAAGGAACAACGCTTAGAGCAGCTTGGGAAAAATCCATCTGATAATTGGGTTTGGCAGCTAGAGGCCTCAAACGATGGAAAAATCTACGGAGCAACCTATCCAAATGCAAAAGTATTCGAATATGATATTGAATCTGCACAATTTAATGATTTAGGTACCTTTTATGAAGGGCAGCAATATGCACGTGGACTTGGAATTACTGATGAAAGTCTTTATGTTGGCACAGGTACAACCGCGTATTTAATGAAAATGGATCTTGCAACCAGTGAAAGAACGGAAATTAAATTACCAATCACAGGTGTTTCTACACAAATATCGAATATTTGGGAATATGGAAATCATATTTTTGTCGCCTATGGGACTTCGATGGTTACAATCGATAAAACAACAGGTGAAGAAAAGAATACAATGGATTGGCAGGATGAGCATACTTTTGATGGGCTTATCTCATCCCCTTCCCCATATGATGAAAACATACTTTATTATATTAATAAGAATACACAACAATTATGGACCTATGATATGACGACACATGAAACAGCAAAGGTAGAACCAACGGTACAGCTACCTGCAACACCTGCCAAAGCAATGCGTTGGATAAAGGATGAAAGTGGTAAAGATGTATTAGCAATCTTACACCATCAAATTGAATATTCAATCTATGACCCTACTACAAATTCAGTAAAAGTTAGCTACCCTGAAGTTGATATGCAGGGCCTATTAATGCAAAGCTTAGAAATTGGAGAAGACCAAAAGATCTATATGGGTGGCTATCAAGGTTCCTTTGGAGTCTTTGATACTTCGATCGATAAATACATCCTACAAGAACGTGACCCTCACCAAATCGAAGGAATCGGATTTTTAAACGGGGATGTCTATTTAGGAACGTATGGCGGTGCCAAAATTTATAAATATGATCCAAAACTTCCGTTTAGCTTTTCAGGTGGAAAATATGGAGAAAATCCTGAATTGGTACAAGACATTGAGGACGATCAAAGCAGACCATTCACATTCACATCCGGAGATAACAAGCTCTTTATTGGTACGATCTCTGATTATGGTAGATTAGGCGGAGCGCTTACTATTTATGATGCTAAAACGAATGAATGGAATACAATTCGGAATATCATTAATAATCAAAGTATTATAGGATTAGCTTATCTTGACGGAACGGTATATGGAGGATCCACTATTGCTGGTGGTTTAGGTATTGACCCGACTGAACCAAAAGCAAAAATGGTTGAATATAAGGTGGCAACAGGTACACATGAAGAATTCGATCTTCATGTAGAAGGATTAACTAAGCCTGAAATGATTGGTGAACTGTCCGTTGGCCCGGATGGAAACATTTGGGGTGTCGCTTGGGGCTTAGATGAAGCAGGCAAGTATAATACTGTTATCTTCGCCATGAATCCAGATAATCGAGAAATTGTAAAAAGCACACAGCTTTATCAAGGTGTAAACCGCGGAAGCCAATGGCGGCCATTCTTCATTCGCTGGGATAACCAAGGATTCCTTTACACAACAGCTGGTCGTACTTTAACGGTTATCGATCCGGAAACAATGAAAAGCAAGCAATTGGTTACAGGTAATGTCCAATTGATGGATGTGGATAATGAAGGAAATATTTACTATTCATCAGACCATAACTTGTATCAACTACCTGTTCCACTTGAAAATGGAACATTAACTGTAGAAAGTGATTCAATACAACAAGGTGCCGAGCAGAGTATCAATCTAACTGCTACCCTTATCAATGGAAACACAATTGATTTAACAGGAGCTCAAATTGAGTGGATCAATTCAAATCCTGATGTAGCTAGCCTTGAAGACGGTAAAGTTCTCGGTAAAAATGCTGGAACGACAGAGATTTATGCAACCGTTTCGTATAATGGCGGTGAAGTCAAGACCAATACAATTGTTATCACTGTCGAAGTCACAACCGACACATTGGCAAAGCATATTCTTGAACTCGAAAAAGCAGGAAGCATTCCACATCCAGTGGCTCAACAGCTAAGTAACCGATTAGCACAAGCAGAGCATCATTACCAAAATGGTAAAAAAGATCAAGCCGTAAAACATCTTAAGGATTTCCGTAAGCATCTAAATAATAGCAGCATAGACGGCAAAATCAAAATTTCACTACAAAATAATGTGACTGCTATTGAAGAAGCATTTAAAAAATAATTGATAGAAAAAGGTCTTCTGCGTGAGCAGTAGACCTTTTTTGTAATTCTTTAATAAAGTTAACCAAATAAGATATTAACTTAATGGTTACCTTGTTTGTTTGGTTTACCAGGATTCTCAGGTTTACCTGGTTTGTCCGGTTTGCCCGGTTTATCAGGCTTACCTGGTTTGTCCGGCTTACCTGGTTTATCCGGTTTACCTGGTTTATCAGGCTTACCTGGCTTACCTGGTTCGGTTGTTTCATCGGTCCAAGCTATCGTATAGGTTAAGGATGATTTTTCATCAGTACCCGTAACTTTAATTTCTGATTTATTGGTTGAATGTACGATTTCTACAGTGGCACCTGTTTGACTAGTCTCTATTACGATATTTTCAGTTTGTTCACCGGATAGAGTATATTTTAATGCTCCAGGCTGAAAACCTTCAAGTGCTTTTCCGTCAATAGTAATGGATTTTAAGGTTGCATCTGTCTCAGGTACAGCAATTTTATGAAGTTCACTTCCTATTGCATAATAGATGCTTCCATCGACACCTACGGTCATACTGTTCATGAAATCTTCAACAAGTACTTTATAATTTAATGTCTCGGGGTCAATCGCTATAAGGCTTCGGGATAAAGTTGTATAAAGCATACCATCTGGACCCCACTCAAGTTGATAAGGATACCATTTACTACTATTATATAGGCTTGGTCGTATCACTTTGCTATCAACCACTTCATAGGTTTCTGGATCCATTTTAAAAATAGTTCCTTCAACAGCACCCCATAGGTAGCCATCAGGTCCGATTGATAAATCACCAATCATACGTGGGGTAGCGTCAATGCCAGGAATCTCCGGTGTGAATTCAGCGATTTTTTCACCTTTTTCAACATCCCATACAAAAATTTTAGCTTCATCTGCTCTCGGATTGATTCCTAGACCACCCCATACAGAAGTACCCCCAAATAATTTACCATCGTGATAAGCTAAACCAATAATACTTTGGTCCTGAACTACATTGCGTTGTTGGAACCATTCACCAGTATCCTCATCATAGATTGCTAGAGCCCCACCTAATACACCATAATCAGGGACTGTTCCAACAAATAGTTTGTTATCACCTGAAGTAATCACAAATGGACGATCCTGTTCATCTTTGATATCATATTCAAGCTGTGGATTGCTATTTAAGTCCACTGGCTGATTTGGGTCATAGCTGTACATAATGGCACCTACATACGTACCAAGATAAACTGTATCATTCAAAAATCCGATCCCCTCTGGCTGAGCAAAGGAAGAAATATTTACTTCAACTTCATCTGTGAATGGATTATACACACTCATACCACGCTGATAACCACCCATATATAGTTTTCCATCTGGACCAGTTTCAAGAGATTGGATGGCGACTGCTGTTGCAGCAAGATCTAATGCTACAAAGTTCAGTTCATTTGTGTTTGGATTGTATAACATATATTCTCCATATTGTGTAATAAAAGCTAATACTGTTTCGTCAGTAGATAGCGTAATCCATGCCATGTCCTTTACTCGTGGAGTATCTGGAAGAATTGGAAGATCTTCGATTAACGTTTCTACGTTTGTATTCAGATCATATTTAAATAATTGTGTTCCATTTTTATAATAAATCATGTTAGGTTGGGTAGGATCTGGTTCAGAAATCATATTACTAAATTGGAACGAACCTTCAACCTCCATCGTCTCAGGATCAACAACAATCATATTAACTGTTGTAACGGCTACAAGAAGTTTCCCATTCACGACCCAAACATCCTGGATGAATCCGTTCTCACTTGAATGTCCTTCAAGAATAAGCTCCTCTTTTTCACCAGTATGTCGATTAATTTTATACAAATGCTTCGTTGTTCCGATTCCAACGTAAATATAATCTCCATCCACAGCTAGGCCACGTGCGTAATCCTGGTTGGTGACACTACCAAAATCTTTGAATTTACCTGTATTAATGTCATACTCGAAAACACCTGCACCCGGATATGTAGCACCATAAATTTTACCATCCTCTGTCGCTTCTATATCCCATACCCAAGCTGCTGAAGGATTGGCTCCAAGGTCTTGGACTTCTTTTAATTCTGGTACATATCGGTATAACTTACCGTCAGAAGTGCCAGCGAAGTATACATTTTTATCTGGACCAATCGTAATTGCCCACACAGCCTCTGTATTTTCTATTACTTTGGAAAACTTGAGTTCCCCTGTCTCAGCATCTAAAACTGAAAACGTACCTGGTGCACCATTTGAGTGATAATATACTTCATTTTCACCTAGACTATTTTCCTGAATCGCCCCTGCTTGACCTAACTGAACATGAACCATTTCCCCTAAATTAATAGGCTCTGCATATTCACGATCAAACTTGGAATCATCCGTAACTTTTTCAAAAGTAACATCGTCAAAATAGACCTCTGTAAAACTAATACCACCAGAATAGAACGCGAGTCTTGCATATGCTGCATTATCTGGAACAACACTAAATACCTTTAAATTAGTCCATTCATTTTTTGGAAGATTACCATTTAGTTCTCTATGTTGCGTAATACTATTATTGTTTGCATCAAAATATCGAATTTCGGTCACAACGTTATGGGTCTGACTTACAACATTCGAATAAACAGTTAATAAATAAGAAGCTCCCGGTTCAACTACTATTTTATCACTCAAGACACTCACACCTGCTTTGTCTGTAGTATCATGTAAGTGTACACTTTGTGCTCCTGTACGAGCTCTTTCCGCACTTACTTGAATACCTGGACCTTCGAATTCTGATGTCCAACCAGGAATGTTTCCTTCTTCGACCATTTCTTCAAAGCTAGGGTTCACCACTTCCGTATGGATATCGTCAACTGGAGGCTCTTCAATGGATGTACCTTCAAACGTTACATCATCAATATAAGCTTCCGTGATCGAAGGATGTCCAGAATTGAAACGAAGTTCGACCTGTGTGGCTCCAACCGGAACTTCAAAAGGAACTTGAATTTCAGTCCATTTATTTGTACCTAAAACAGCTGAACCAAAATTAATAAAAGTAGCATTGCCAATCTTTTGTCCTTCATCATTAAAATAATGAACTTCATACCCTATACTATGTGATTGCCTGACAACATTTACAAATGCTTTCGCAATATAAGACTCTCCTGAAGTTACAGAAATCTTTTCACTCGATACCTGCAGATTACCACCTGGATTATTACTATTTTCATCTTTAAAATATAAACTCTTACTGCCTGTATGAGCTTTCTCCCTACTAAATGCGATACTCGTGGAAGGGTTATTGGTTATACGGCTCCATCCCGGATATACAACCTCCTCTTCAAAGGATGCGTTAATTGGTAATGTGTCTGTAGAATCTGAATCCTGCACAATTCTAACATCATCAAAGTATGCTTCTGTGTTAGATGGATGACCTGAATTAAATCTTAGTTCAATCTGTGTGGCTCCCTCTGGAACGGTAAATGGCACCTTGATTTCAGTCCATTGGTTCGTTTCAAGCGCCGCTGATTGAAAATTAATAAAGGTTGCGTTTCCTACCTTTTGATTTTCAGCATCAAAATAGTGAACCTCATAACCTATACTATGCGATTGGTTGACAACGTTAACAAATGCTTTAGCAGTATATGACTGCCCTGATGAAACGGATATTTTTTCACTTGTGACTTGCAAATTTCCACCAGTATTATTCGAATTTGAATCTTTAAAATGCAAGCTTTTTGTGCCAGTATTTGATTTATCCTCGCTTATAGCAATACTAGTGGAAGAATTATTTGTAACAAGACTCCATCCAGGAATCACAGCTTCTTCAAAATCTCCATTAACTACCCTTCCAGGTACCGTTTCAGCATTTACAGCTAGTGATCCAGAAGTAGTAAATGGCACAATTAAACCAAATAATAGAGTAAAACAAAATGTGAGCATTATTATTCTTTTAAACTTTCTACTACTCAATTAACAAACCTCCTAATGTTCGTGTTTATGTAAATCCTGTTTTAACCTCCTTCCTCTAAATACAGGAAGCGTTTACATGAGTTTTCGAAAGAGTTCAATTATCTATTGTAAACTTCTAATCTCCTAAAACTTCCTTATTTCGATTCTACTTAACTATCATCTTCATACATATAGGTCTTTCTTACGATACTCTGTCATAAATTGGACTTTAAGTAAGAACACAGAAAGTTATAGATAATAACTCTAAATAGTGGATTAATAATAGAAAATTTATCCTTCCATTGTAATACTCTCTGTAAAAGTAATGCACAAAAAGAGAGGATGCAATGAATGCAAACCTCCCTTCTCTATTTTGAACTGGGACGATGGCCCTGTCCCTCTGTCCTTTTATAAATGGATAATCCTGATAAAAAGGCCCTCTGCATTAGCAGAAGACCTTTTTGAATTGGATTAACGATTCCGTCTTAGTTTAATAAAACTACTTCCAAACAATAAGCACTATTTTATAAACATCAGTTTTTGAACTATTTTCATAAAATCTTCAAACGAAGGAAAATATGTTCCTTGTTGGTTATACCACTTGCGCACCGTTTCTACTACCCAATATGGAACAGATTTCCCATCAATTAAATGATAATATTCATCATAACCCTTTTTTAAATGTTCCCATCGAAAATCGTTACCTGGCTGAATATATTCAGAAACATCAAGTACCTTTGCTCTTCCATTTTGTAATAAAATATTTTTCAAATGGATATCACGCGGGTTTAGACCTTTACTGCGAACATGATTTCTTGCATCCTCTACATCAATTACAACCTGTTTCGGGATATGAATTCCTTGAAGAATGCAATCATAGAGGGTTATTCCTTCTTCGTAGCTTAATACAAGTACGTTATCATAAGAAGCAAAGTAAGTAGAAAAGAATGGAGATTCTCCAATTGTACGATAAACATTTGCTTCAATTTTAACTTTATCAACTTTGTCCTTTGCATACATTTTATATGCATAAGCGGGAGAATTAAGAAATTGAAAAACTGCCGCATCTGTCCCAACACCTACACACTTTAAATCGTCAGCATCACCAATAATGGTTACTGGTTCGTTATTTGGATTTGAGGATACAGTAATTTTAGAAAGTGAATCAATTGCGATTTCCCAATTTTGTTCCATACTAATCTCCCCTTGAATGGATAAAAACTATAGCAATAATCAACTGATATTAACAGTGTTCTCATTTATTTACTATTACAACAAAAAATGACTACTAATTAGATGTAATATCAGTAGTCATTTAGCTTGCAAAATTTGTGTAAGAAAATTTTTGTAATGTTTGATTTTATTAAGTTATTTTATGAAGCGCATTAGGTTTCCCGTTTAACGTGATGGTTTTGGAGGTTGGCACACATCACATTTTCGTTGGTTATTATTTTTAAATTTGGTAAATGTTTTTTCAAAATTACTACCACATGCACATTTAAATAGTAATTTTTGAGAAAAACCATGAAATTCAGTCGAAAGCAATTTGCTATCTGAATTATTTTCAACAAATTCTGTTATTTTACCAATTGTCCATCGTTTATTCATTCTCTGACACCTCCAGCCTTTTGCTAATAGTTAGGTTTTTCTTGGCTCCCGCTTATTATTAAGCAAATGTAATAATTGTTAATTTTCCAAGAGTGGTTACATATTTAGTCCTTGTTAAACCAAAGCTCATCTTTGTTATCAACTTCGCCATTGTAATTGATTAGAATTTCGTCCCCTGCTTTTATATTTGTGTAAGCATAGAACTCAAATGTGTGATTGTCAAAATTGATTTCATAAATGGCATTAGGTTCATAGGAGTGGTTAAATAGCATGCCATAACCTAGAAGGATCGCAGTATGATTAATCCCATACTCGAAAGCGTAGTCAGCTAGTAAAGTTTTCTCAATGTGTTGATGCTGATCGTTAGGATAAGAAATCACAGGTGCCTCATGAATTAGCTGCCCTTTTTTGATGTCAACTGTAGCAAATACTCCTCTATTGAATTCGCCGTCACTTAGTAAAGATTTTTTTATCTCAATCATGTTGTTTTACCTACCAGACTTTTAAGATTTTCCTTCTAACTTTAACACTAATCCCCAAAAATAAAAACCTTAAAAGAAGTTAATTCTCACAAATGTAAAGAAAGGCTACAAAAATGCAACAAATAAAATACTTGTTACGAGGGGTAATGGACTATTCCGCTGGAACTAAACTCGCAAAAAAGTTGAAATTTTTCCAAAATTAATACATGATTATGATAAGGATGGTGAATCGAGATGGTAGTGGAATTAGATGATGCATCAAGGCAGTGGATTGCCTCAAAAGGAAATGAATTTACGGTTAAAACACTAGAAGTCAAGGCATGCTGTGCACCTGGTGTTCAAGAGCTTGTAGCGGTGCCAGGGAAACCGAAGAATGCTGGGTCTTTTCGTAAGGTGAGTCAGGATAGCATAGACATCTATATTCAAAAAGGGATCAGCAAAGAGAAAACGCTTACTGTATCTTTATCAGGATTTAGCTTCTTAAAATCACTTTCTGCCAAGCTCCATTAAAAAAACACCCATTCTGTTTTCAGAATGGGTGTTCCTCTTTTTATGCTACTTCTTTAGCTGATTGTTCGACTAATACATGTTGTGGTATTTTAAATAGTTTTATCCATTTTGCGATCGATGTTACAAGAATTATAAATCCAAGGATTAACATGATAATAGAAAGTACACCGTTTAGCACATTGTAGCCCGCATTCTCTGCGTTGAGGTATACATTTGTAACCATCCAGTAGCCTGCTACGTTTACTGTGACATAAAGGTATGAAAGTGGTACTAGACATGTCAGCATGTACCAGCGTTTGTCTGCAATTTTTAAGATAACGGTAGCACCTACAATTAAACCGATTGAGGCCATTAATTGGTTCGATACCCCGAATAAGGCCCATACAGAACTTATATCACCTGAGTACAGTAGGTAGCCCCAAACAAAACATGCTAATGCACTTGCAAAAATGTTCGCTCCGATTGAATCGGTACGCTTTAATGGTTTAATAAAGTTTCCAAAGAAATCTTGAATTAGATAACGTGCAACACGCGTACCTGAATCAATTGCCGTTAGGATAAAGACGGCTTCAAAGAGAATAACAAATTGATAGAAATAAGAAGCTAATGTTTCAAAGAATGGAACTTTTGTAAAGATGTATGTCATACCTACAGCAAGAGTAACAGCTCCACCTGTTCTCCCCTCAAGGTCCATTCCAATTTCTTCACTAAGCTCTGCTAAGTGAACTGTTTCCATTCCTAGTGTAGCAAACTTCTCCGGTGTAGAGTTAATAGCAAAATAATCACCAGGTTGTAAAGATACTGCTGCAATTAATGCCATAATAGCTACTAAACATTCAACAAGCATCGCACCAAAAGCAACACCTTTAATGTCTTTCCAACGGCTCACCATTTTTGGTGTGGTACCTGAACCAACGAATGCATGGAATCCTGAAATTGCTCCACACGCAATTGTAATCGAGATAAACGGCCATACTGGACCTGCTATAACTGGACCGCCACCATTAATGAATTCTGTGAGTGCAGGGAATTGTACTGTTGGGTTTACAATGAAAACACCAATAATTAAAGCAGCAAAAACACCAATTTTCATAAATGTACTTAAGTAATCACGTGGTGCAAGCAATAGCCACACCGGTAAAGCAGCTGCAAAAAATGCATATATTGGTAGAATAAGAGCTAATGTACTCTTTTCAAGTGTTAATACATCACCTAACCATGTACCTTGAATATTTGGTCCAAAGAGAATGGCAAGCATAATTAATGCAAAACCTACTGTTGTTGCAAGCTTTAGATTTCCAGTTTTCTTATGGTATAATCCAACCGCCATTGCTATGGGAATGGTTATACCTACTGCAAATGTTCCCCAAGGATTTCGCTCAAGAGCTCCTAATACAACAAGTGATAAACCTGCCATTGTAATCGTAATTATAAAAAGCATCGCTAATCCTGCACAAAATCCTGCAACAGGACCTAATTCTTCCTTAGCAACCTCTGATAAGGACTTCCCTTCTCTTCGCATCGATGCAAAAAGAACCACCATATCATGGACTGCTCCCCCAATTACGGCACCAATTAATAGCCAAAGCATACTTGGTAAATACCCAAATTGAGCAGCTAAAATTGGACCAACTAACGGACCCGCCGCAGCAATCGCCGCAAAATGGTGACCAAAGACCACCCATTTATTGGTGGGTACATAATCCTTCCCATCTTCCAGTTTTTCAGCAGGTGTTGGTTTCGAATCATTAAGCTTTAATACCTTGGCTGCCATGAATGTTCCATATAAGCGATAGGCAATTAACAGAATACAGATTGATCCAATTACGAGTGTAATCGCATTCATTTTTTCTTTCCCCCTTTTATTGATATAAGACTTACTTTAAAACATGAAAAAGCGATTTTGCATTTTTCAAAATAACTCGCAAAAAATTGGGGGTGAATTACAAAATACGACAGTTAAAATACAAAATTTAGAATTGAAACAATTGCTTAAGTTCTTTGACATACGTTCTACTAACTGGAACCTTTGAGCCGTCTCTCATTAAAAGATTATAGGTAGAATTAAACCAAGGCTCAATTTCAATGATATGATCGATATTGGCCAAATAACTGCGGTGTACTCTTAAAAATTTTGAAGAATCTAACCGTTTCTCCAATACTACAAGAGTATCACCCACAATATATGTTTGTTCAATCGTGGCAACAGTGCACTTGCCTTCACTTGTTTCAACATACACGATATCTTCATTCTGTATCAATACTATTTTTTCATCGACTATTAGGGCGATTTTATCTTTGTTCACCTTTCTATTTAATGGCTGCAGTGGCACTTCTATGGTTGTCAGTCTATTAATCTTATTGATCTTGTCAATCGTTTTTTGAATTCGTTTCTCATCAAAAGGCTTTAACAAATAATCAATTGCATTTGATTCAAAAGCCTGTAGGGCATACTCATCATAGGCAGTTGCAAAAATAATGAACGGTATTTTTTGAAGATTTTCAACCTGCTTTGCTAATGTTAGCCCGTTTTCACCAGCGAGCTCAATATCTAAAAATACAAGATCAGGTTGAGTTGCAACGATTTCCTCAAAAGCATTCTCAATGCAATCATTCTCACCAACAACATCCACCTGCTTCGTTCTTTTCAGTAAATATTTCAATTCATCTCTTGCTAATGGCTCGTCATCAACTAGATAGGCTCTCAGCATATTCGTTTAATTCTCCTTTGTGACTAAGTGGAATAGTGATCATTACATTTGTTCCTTGATTTTCCTCACTCTTTATTGAAAGATTTGCATATCCGTTGTAAATTCCCTTCAATCTTTCACTTATATTATAAAGTGCAGAACCATTTCCTTTCGCTGAAGGTACAATTTGCTGGCTTAATAGCTTCATTCTCTCACTTGATATCCCATTCCCATTATCAACTACTTGGATTTGCAATTGCTCTCCTTCTTTACGAATTCGAATCTTTATCTCGCCATTTAATTTACTTTTAGGAAACCCATAATGAATCGCATTTTCTACTAGAGGCTGTAATATAAAAGGTGGAATCTGATATTTTTCTAAACCAGGCTCAATTTGATAGCTAATCGTATATTTATCTGGAAACCGTGTTTGCTCTAATGCTAGATAGGCTTGTACATTTTCAAGTTCTTTCTCTAAGGGAATAAGCATTTGCCTAGCTCCTTGAAGATTACTTCGGAAAAAAGAGCTTAAATCCAATAGTAGTTTTCTTGCCTTATTCGCATCTGTTCTGCAAAGCGCCGAAATCGTGTTAATGCTATTAAATAAGAAATGTGGATGAATTTGGGCATGAAGAGCTTTAATTTCCGCATCTTTTAATAAAACTGATTGCTTTTCAGCCTCAGCAAGCTCTAGCTGTGTTGAAAACAGATTTGCAAGTCCCTCTGCTAACTCCTGCTGAACCTTGTCCAATTTTTCAGGTTCTGTGTAGTACATTTTTAACGTACCAACAATTTTATCCTTCACCTGTAACGGTAGTACAATAGCTGCTTGTATAGGACATGGTGCATGCTTGCATGCGATTTCATTTCCAGATTTTGCAATGGATATTTTACCACTTTCTAATACCTTTTTCGTTAGTCCTGTTTCAGGCTTTATCAATGGAATATGGTGGTCAGACGCAACACCAACATGCGCTAATACCTGATTTTCATTAGTAATGGAAACAGCATCTGCATCCGTAAGCGTAAGCATAATCTTTGAAATTTCCTTGCTAGAATGTAAGTTTAAACCCTGTCGGAAATATGGTAGTGTTTGATCGGCAATATGAAACGCTAAATTTGTTTGGCTAGCACGTGTACGGACATTCTCCCTTTTAATCGCTTTAATGATGAGTAAAAAGACAAGAATTCCCAAACCATTCCCAAGGATCATTGGAAGACTTATAAATTGAACAAGATGCCATGCATGGTCAAATGGCTTTGCCAGCAAAAGAATGATACCCATCTGAATGGCTTCCATTGTCATCCCTACCATTACAGCGAAGCCAGGGGTAATTTGCTTCCCGTTCCGGTGTCTTTTCATTCCAAGATATCCAGCTACAATTCCTGCTAGAATCGTAGAAAACCCACAAGAAAAAGCGGTAAATCCTCCTAATGTAAAGCGATGTATTCCAGCAAGGAGTCCGGCTCCAAGCCCAACAAACGGCCCCCCTAACAAAGCACCAATAACAACTCCCATTACTCTAGTATTCGCTAAAGCACTTTCATTTTCTAAGTCCGATAACCAATCATGCCTACTAATAGAAGTAAAATGAACCTCAACCCCAGTGTAGTTACTAATAATCCCGAATGTGCCAAAGAGGAGGATGAGCTTGATCTTCACATTCATCGTATTCTCGGGTTCAATGATTTGTCGAAAGGATTTCATTTGTGAAAGTAAAAACGCTACAATGACTATAATACCAACCTTCTCAAGCATTAAGGTAGCTAAATCGAACATCTTTATCAATCCTTTTTGTACGGAACTTTTAATAGACTATAAGAATATTATAAAATATTTTTGGGAAAAGGGACAGGTCACTTGTCCTAGAACAAATAAAAACGGGACAGTGACCTGTCCCTCCGTCCCAAACTATAATAAAAGATACGCTACAAGCGTTCCGATAATACTCATAACGATTGCAAATGGCATATTTTGTATGGTAATACGATATGGGCTTTGCCCTGTACCCATGGCAGTTAATGTAACGAGTAACCCGTACGTTCCTACTGTGAAGGTGGCAACAGATCCTGTTATTAAAGCGAGAGCAATACTCACAGGATTCATCACGTCTAATAATGGTGTAATGATCCCAGTTAAAATACCGACCGTAGCGATTGGGTGTATCCCGAACATACTGAAGAAAATAAAGATAGCTTGTATTAAGAACAAGATTAACATCGGATAATCAGAAACATAGGATAGCGGTTTTTGAATCACTTCCAAAAACGCTGTATCTCCTAGACTAGTAGAAAATAAGGAAAGTGAGATAAATAATACAATAAAATTCTGCATGGTATTAGTCTTTGTTTTCCAATTATTCCAGCCAATTATCCAAAAGCTTCTCCGTCTTTTCATAAGTAACGACCAAATATAAGCAAATGGGAAAATAAGGATCGTAACGGTTAAAATAAAACTTAAATCAAATAGACTTCCAATCAATATAACAAGGGTCAGGAACAATACTAGTGCGATGATAAATTGCATCATTTTTTTCACTATTACTTTTTTATTGATTTTTGGTTGTTGATTTATACTTGCTTGTTCAAATTTGTATTTCTTATAATATAAGCGTCCAAAAAGAGAGTCTAATAAGTAGCCAATAACCGCCATCAAAATGAGCCATGGCAAGAGTGTGACATAATCAACTCCCGTGGCAAATATGGACACGGCGACCATGATCTCCAATGGGCTCCATATCAATGCCAATGAGTACCCTCTGAGGGCTGCTGTTGTAATAAATGAATTTCGAATCTCTTTACTAAATGATGCCAAGCTGCCCTTAAGTACATCTTGTGAAATTGTCGCTGCTGATAAATTTAAAAAAGCCGCAAGAATATGCGTCGTTAATGAGCTTCGTGGATACAGTTCACCAAGATCTGCGACATTCACTTTCATCATTAGGTTCAAATTCCGGTCAAACCTTCCACTTCGCACAATGCTATTCATCCAAGGTAACATCGCTAAAAGAGTTAAAAGTGATAGATTCGAAGTTAATAAACTAGGAATGACATGGAATGACTGACCTGTAGTAAAGAATAAATATCCCCCTATTACTAAAAATAAACCTCCGAGAATTTTAAAAAGTCCTGATGCCAAAGGAAATGACACAATTAGCATTAATATAGCAAGTACTCCAAGTATGTAATTGATCGTCTCGCTATCTATGAAAACATTAATCGTATGGAGTAAAAATATGAATGCATAAAAAATATAAAGATAGCGGAACAATGGAAATGGTTTCATTTTGTCCTCCTTCAAAGATGCTTAAATCAAACAATCAAAGTATAGCATAGGAGGAAAAAACTACAAGATAATTCCTGGTTATTCCTTGAAAATAAAAAAATTTAAAGTCTACAATATCCCCCAAAAAAGAAGCTCTACTTCCGTGCTAGGAATTTGCAGAACTACTCTCGCTTCTGATTCAATTTCGTTTTATGATAAAGAACCCGTCCCAACTATGGGTGAGGAAAGTGGATCCGAAATTGAGTCCCTTCGTTGATATTGCTGGTAACTTCAAGTTTTCCATTCATTAGTTTTATTATCTTAAAGACTGCCATCATGCCTAGACCTGTACCTTCTCTACCCTTTGTCGTAAAAAACGGCTCTCCTAAACGTCTAAGCTGCTCGTTCGTCATTCCTTCCCCACTGTCTTTTATTTCAATTACGACACCATCATTTAGTTCATCAGTACCGATAAAAAGATTTCCTCCATTTGGCATCGCTTCTATACAATTTTTAGTTATATTTAAGAAACATTGCTGTAAAAGCTGTGAATCACCTTTCATACGACATGGCACAATATTTGTTTGAATATCAACACAGTTCATATTTGCCATAGGTGTGATCACATTAATAGAACGGTTGAGTTCTTGGTCAAGATCTACTATTATATATTCCTCTTGAACGGTTTTAGCAAAAGTTAAATAGTTTCCAATAATATCATTTGCTCTGTCAATTTCTTGAAGAGATATTTCGATAAACTGATTCCTCTTATCTTCATCCCATTCATTTCTATATAACATTTGTAAGATCCCTTTTACTACGGTAAGTGGGTTTCTGACCTCATGTGATATGCTAGAAGCAAGGTGACTAACTACCTCTAATTTCTCAGCTTTAATTACCTGCATATTCATATTAGTAAAATCTCGTAACATTTCACAAAAATAAAAAATAAAAAATGTACTGAGTAAATGAACTAAGAAAAAAGTTGTAATCACCATATAATCAGACAGATGTAAATGCCCAAATAAAACTCGGGTCAATAAAATGAATGAGCAAAGAAAGAACGAAAAACTACATACTATAAATATTCTCTTGTGCTTCATAGCTCGATCAAATGTATTCCTGATCAGAAGTAAAGCAAACAAAACGATAAGACTTGTAATAGCTGAAGCATAAAAACCGCTTCCAAGTCCTCCTAGATAAAGACGAATAATTAAAAAAATGGCAACTAAAATCAAACTAGCCTTTCTCCCAATGTATAAACCACCAACCATGATTGCAATTGTCCGCAAATCCATGATTATTTCATCACCAATGTGAAACGGAAAGGACATACAACTAATCATTGCGATTAGCACCGAAACTAATTGAAATACTTTTTTTAGTTTGCAGGATAAATTTTTGACACTCGTTTCAATTAAATGAGGAATAAATAAAACAAAGACTATCAAAAAAAGCATATTTAATAATAATGTTTCGATATAAGTAAACACCCTATTCCCCCTATATTATGTTAGAGAATCATCTTATGAAACTATCCGACACAAATTAACAGATAACCTAATGTTATATACAGTTACTTGAATGTTTCTACGATCAGCTTTTTGATTTAGTCGAATAATTTATTCCACCACTAATGGAAAAATTATGAGGGATAAATCGCCTTCAAAAGGATTGTTCTATAA
>NZ_JBALOQ010000011.1:69743-69905 GCF_036962705.1 Bacillus sp. JJ1562 | reverse complement strand
AAAGATTAATTCAGGATTCGTGACCATTTCGCAATTAAAGTTGATAAAAGAGTAACGAAAGCTCTGGAATCGTATCCGTTTTTTAATTGGGATGTAGAAAAGAGTAACGCAAAGTGCTTAATCATTCCTATTTGTAGAATGAGTTGTGAAAAAGGGTAACGC